>CAUZEO010000061.1:0-18588 GCA_963578625.1 Kiritimatiellia bacterium
GCTTTCCGAAGTTGGTAGATTATCGCTGCCTGCGATCCAAAATCGGCAACCGTGACCGGGGATCTGTCGTCCTTGGATACCATTCCTGGCCCTCCAGCGCGCTCCGCAACCTGCTCGCAGAGCCGCGAGGCTGCCTTCACCGCTGCTACCGCGATTTCCCGGGCACTCGTTATGTCCATTTTTTATATCCTTTTTCGTGCATTGCCAATCCGATCAGTTTCCTCCGGCAGTCTTGTGAAATGATTGCCTTGCAATTTGGAAACGATGGAGATTACACTCTTGGCTCTTTTTCACAAAGTGGAATTCGTCAGGAATATGTGTCCCAAGGAGAACGATCATTGGACCTCATCTCGCGGCTTTTGAGTTTACAGGAACACGACCGAAAAATTCTCAAGCTTGCTCGAGAAGTCCGGGACATACCGAAGCGAAAAGCGGAGATTGAAGAGCGCTTGGCGATCCACAAAGCCGCCTTGGGGGAGGCCCGGGAGGATGTCAACCGCCACACCCTTAAGATCAAAGAGCTTGAGGGCGATGTCGAAATGCTCAACCAAAAAGCTGTTCGATTTCGCGAACAGCAAATGACGGTCAAGAGCAACGACGATTATCGAGCGCTGGAGCGGGAAATCGCCGGAACGCGCCGCCAGGTCCGCACCCTCGAAGACCAGGAACTCAGCCTCATGGAGGAGATGGAGCGACTGAATAATGTGGTCGCGACGCGGGAGGGCGAGTTGGGCCAGGAAGAGGGGGCAGTGGGGGAGGAGGTCCAAGCCCTTGAAAAGCGCCTTGCGGTAATCGAGGGCAATGCCAACAAGCTGAAAGCGGAGCGACCAGAGCTCCTGGAAGGCCTTGAAGGTGACTGGCTTTCGCGCTACGAGCGCATTATTCAACATGTGGGCGACTACGCCCTGGTGAAAATCGAGCGCGGCGTTTGTATGGGGTGTCATATGACGTTGCCACCCCAACTCATTCATAATGCGAAAAAGCGCGATTCCATCACCGTCTGCAGTTTTTGTGGTAGAATCCTTTTTGACGGATAGTAGGAATTTGCCGGTTCATCGTGACACATGATCGCTTTGATTCTCACGGTTCGCCGTGAAGTCGGAGAGGAAAGTCCGGACTCCACAGGACGGGATGTCCCCGAAGATGGGGAGGCCTTTCGGTAATCGAAAGGGACGGAAAGTGCCGCAGAAAACAAACCGCCACGGGACACGGCCGGCGCAAGCGGGCCGGATTCCGGGGTAAGGGTGAAAAGGTGGTGTAAGAGACTACCGGGTTCCGACGTAAGAAGGGACCGCAGGGTAAACCCCATCCGGAGCAAGATCAAATAGGGAGCGGAGAGGTGGTCCGCCTCGTATTCCGGAACCGGAGAAATCCGGGGACGGAGCGAAGTTCCGGGTTGATCGCACTAGATAAATGATCATGGTCCTGGGAAACCAGGATACAGAATCCGGCTTATCGTCACGGTGAACCGGTTTTTTCGAGATGTCCATTACTCAAGTAACAGGAGGCTCTCCTGGAAATAAGTGAATATCGAATACTCAATGTCCAATATCGAAGTCGGTCCCTTGGACATTGGAAATCGAGCATTTCGATAAAATTGACCGGTTCAGCTCAGAACGTGACCGGCTTCCAGCCCGACCCGGAGCAAGGTTCGGTCATGGAAGGAGAATGAAGGAGCTTGCTCCACCCATTCGCTTCCCCTTGATCTTTCCTTGCACAGCTCGGGCTGGAAGCCCAAGCTGAGTTCAGCCCAAACTTTGTGCGGGAAAATTGTCCAATGTTCGTGACTCATTCTGCTTTTAGCCGCTGGGCGCTTCGGCTGCCGATGATTCTGGGTATATTCTGGATCCTTTTGGTTGCCGTTTTTGCCGTCGCCTATTTCAGATTGCCTGCGGAGCCGCCCGTACCGGCTGTAAAAACCGGCGTCGCCGAATGGCCCGAATTCGAACCTCCGCCCGCGCAGGCATGGGCAGCTTTCCGCTCTGAAACCAGCGCCGACACCGCAGGTGCGCTGGCGGAGAAGTACCGGCTGGCGGGAACCCACTTCGGGTTCGGCGGGACCGGCGACGAAGCGCTCAGAATTGCCGTCCTCGAAGATTTGGAGGCCCAAATGCAGGACTCCGTTCAGGAGGGAGAGTCGTTCGGGGATGTCGAGGTTGTCGAAATTGGAATCAATCACGTATTGCTTCGGCGGGGTTTCCAGGAGGAGGTCCTGGAACTCAGCTTCAAGGGGGCAGCCGTAGACACTTCCGCGGAGGAAAGCGACTCCGGTACCGAGGCGGGGCTTCGCTGGGACGAGCGAGTTCTTGAGGAAAACCGGTACGGCAAGCGCATTGCCGAGAATCGCTGGATTTTGAGCCGGGACGTTCTGCTGGGATATTACCAGGAAGTATTGGACGATCCGGAGCGACTGACCGAGTTGTTTCTCTCCATGAAAGCGGATCGAATTGACGGCGAAGTTGCCGGCTATCGCCTGGAGAAAAAGGGGGAAGCGGAATTCTACGACGGCATTGGGCTGCAGGAAGGTGACATCGTCCGAACAGTCAATTCCATGAAGATGACAAACCAGGAACGATCCGAGTATTTCATCCGTGAATTCGTGAGTGATCGGCTCAGCGCCGTCGTCCTCGATGTGGAGCGGGGCGGTGAACAGATGAAGCTGATCTATTACCTCCGGTAGCACACTGAGGATCGCCTACATCACAAGCGAGTGTGTGCCGTTTGCCTCGACCGGTGGGCTAGGGGAGGTCTGCGGTTCTCTTCCCCGTGCCCAAGCCAGGCTGGGACATGAAGTGGTTCTCTTTGTGCCCTGCTACCGTCAGGTGAAAGAAGGCGGATTCTCGCTGGAGGGGCCGCTCATGACCTTCAAAGTGCCCCTGGGTGCGGATGTGCGTGAGGCGGAAGTCTATCGGATCCAGTGGTCCAGAATCACCATCTACTTCATCGCGCGGGACGAATACTACGACAGGCAAGAGCTCTATGGTTTGAGTCACCAGGAATATGATGACAATTTCGCGCGATTCGTGTTCTTCCAAAAGGCCGTCGTGGAGACGTTGGACCGGCTCTCTTTTTCCGCCGATATTGTTCATGCGAACGACTGGGCTACCGGTCTTGTTCCGTACTTTCTTACACATGGCATCAACGGCGAAGGGCGGCAGGGGAGGGAAAGAACTGTGTTTTCGATTCACAACCTTGCCTACCAGGGCATTTTCCCCGTTACCGATTTTGGGCAGACGAATCTGCCGCAAAGCGCTTTTTCCGTCGATGGGTTGGAGTACTACGGGCAGGTGTCTTGCATGAAAGCGGGACTCGTTACCGCCGACCGGTTGGTCACGGTCAGCACCACGTATGCCCTCCAGATTCAAACTGAAGCATTCGGGTACGGACTGCATGGAATCCTGACCAAGCGCTCGGCCTGCTTGACCGGGATCGTCAACGGCATCGATTACGAAAGCTGGAATCCCGAAACGGACATCAACCTGGTTTCCACCTACAATGTACAATCCGTACGAAGCGGCAAGGATGACAACAAGCGGGAACTGGCAGCGCAATGCGGACTGCAACTCGATCATTCCACCATGCTCATCGGCATGGTTACCCGGCTTGCGGATCTCAAGGGAATCGACCTCATTGCGGAGATCATTCCCGAATTGATGAATCAGAATGTTGCCATCGTTTTACTGGGTTCGGGCAAACCGGAATACCATCAGCTCTGCGAACGATGGGCCCGGCGCTGGCCGGAAAAGTTCGCATGCCGACTGGGCTTTGACCCGAATTTCTCGCACCTGATCTTCGGGGCATCCGATGCCTACCTGATGCCTTCTCGGGTTGAGCCGTGCGGCCTGAGCCAACTCTACAGCATGCGGTACGGCGCGCTTCCGGTCGTTCATGCCACCGGTGGCCTGGAAGACACGGTGGTTGATCTGAACTGCGCCGGCGACCGTGGCACCGGGTTCAAATTCTGGGACTACAAATCGGTCGCCCTGCTCGATGCCCTGGAACGGGCAATCTCATTCTTCGGTCGACCCGCCGACTGGTCTAAAGCAGTTGAGCGAGCCATGGCGCAGGACCTGTCCTGGACAGCATCGGCCCGAAAATATTCGGACTTGTACCAGGAATTGCTTGGTTCCCGGGGCCAGGAGGGATCTTCCATGAATGGCTGACTTGAGCTGTCGCTCCGGTGCGGTCCTATCATGACCCATCCATTCTCAGTACGCGGGGACCGCCGTTCGGGATAATGAACGGGGATCATGAGCAGGCCTTAAGAGCCATTCGGGCCTGGGTATAGTTTTGGTAAATGCACCCCCAAGGCCAGTTTTACCCCGCAAAGTAGACATAAGATATATTATGCGACGTTGACTTCTTCCTGGGTAGTCCGCGCGTGGTTGCTGGTGAATGGGATTTTGCACCACAGAATACGAAAAACCCCCCAGGAGGCCCCCGTGCGGAGCTCCCTCATGTGCGAAAGGTGGCGTCCTTTACCGCGCCTTGCCCCAGCGCTCGCTGAACGGCCAGTAGATCACGAAGGCCGGCCCAACCAGGCTGTTGAGGGGGACGCCACCGAAATACCGGCCATCGAGACTATGGGTCGTATTGTCGCCAAACGGCAGGAATTCATGGTCGCCTAACTTGAGAACATCATTTTGGCTACGGAGTTTCGCACCGGGAGAGCCGGCATGTGCGAACGTATACCCGTATTCCTTTTTCCCTCTCACCAGCCTGCTGTACTTATCATCTTCCAGCATTCTTTTGAATGGGTAAGGTTCCGTGATTTCCACGCCGTTCGCCAGCAGGTGCGGCGGGAGGATCGAAATCTCCTCCCCCGGAAGACCCACCAGTCGCTTGATATAGTGATCTGTCTTTTGAATCTGCGTATGCTCAATCTGTTCTGTCAAAAAGACAACGATCTGACCTCGGCGAGGCGGGAAAAAATTGAACCGGACTTTGTCGACGAAAATGTGATCCCCCGATTTGATTAGACCTTCAGCAATCAACGCCCCCTCGGACACGTGATCCCCTGCTTTGACATAGGTGTTCATCCCTTTGTAAAATCTCTGCAGCACAGGAGCCTTCTGTCCCGGTGAGTCGGTTTGGATATATTCCTTTCTCGTCTTCTTATTCGAGTAGAACCTGACGATTCCGTCCTTTCGCGCGCGAATCGAGACATAGCGGTCTCCGGTCATCAGAAACTTGGCGTACCGCATGGGCGGCTTGTCGAAGAAAGTCTTCTTTGCCTCCGGATCCACGTGGATGCCGTACAGCGTCGGTTGCATGGAACCGGTGGGAATCTTGAACGGCTGGAGGAAATAGGTTCTGAATCCCATCGCGATGATGATGGCGACCGCCAGGATTTCGACGTTCTCCCGCACGCGGGGGCTTGGGCGCGGAGGGTACACCTTCGAAGCCGCGGCGGAGAGGTTTTCCAGTTTCTGTTCGATGTCGTCGGGATCAGGATCCCCTTTCCAGGATTCATGCACCGCCTGTTGCGCCACCGCGAGCGCTTCCAGATCCTTCGGGTCGGCAACGTCTTCGCGCATGTTTTTCGACAGCTTCGCCTCGTGGAGAAAATGTTTCGTATACTTCTGCAATTTTCGGCGTTCAAAAAAATTCATCGTAAGACCCTGGTTCAATCACTCTGTTTCAATACGCTGATAAACGCTTCCTGTGGAATGCCGACGCTGCCTACCTGCTTCATGCGTTTTTTACCTGCCTTCTGTTTTTCCAGCAATTTCCGTTTCCTGGTGATGTCTCCGCCATAGCACTTGGCGGTAACATCCTTCCGGGTGGCGCGCACTGTTTCCCGGGAGATGACTCGCTGACCGATGCTGGCCTGGATGGCGACCGCAAATAGCTGGGGAGGAATAATATCTTTCAGGCGTTTACACAACTGCCTCCCCTTCCCTTCCGCCTTGGACCGATGAACGATGCTGGAGAATGCCTCTACCGGTTCGCCGTGAACCAGGATATCAAGCTTCACGAGGTCGCCCTCCATGAAACCCGAGTATTCGTAATCCATGGACGCGTAGCCGCGGGTCACGCTCTTCAAGCGGTCATGAAAGTCGATTAAAATTTCGTTTAAAGGCAAGCGGCAGGTCAGAATGACTCGCCTGGTATCCAGCGACTCGGTCTTTTCCACGTCCCCCCGGCGTTCCATGATCAACTGCATCAGGTCGCCGATAAACTCGTTCTGGGCGATGATGAAGGCATGAATGATCGGCTCTTCGATCGACGCGATTTTCGTGGGGTCCGGGAAGTGCACCGGATTGTCGATTTCGATGATTTCCCCGCTTCGCAAAAGGATGCGGTAGATGACAGCAGGATAGGTCGTGATAATATCCACGTCGTATTCCCTGCGCAACCTTTCCACGATGACCTCCATGTGCAGGAGGCCCAGGAATCCGCAGCGGAATCCCAGCCCCAGCGCCACCGAATTCTCCGGCTGGCAAGAGAATGAACTGTCGTTGATGGCGAGTTTTTCAAGACTCAATCGCAATTTCTCATAGTCTGCATTGTCCACCGGATATAGTCCGGCAAACACCATCGCACGGACATCCTTGAAGCCGGGCAGTGCGTTTTTAGCGGGGCGAACCGCGCTGGTGACGGTGTCACCGATCTTGATTTGGCTCGCTTCCTTGATATTCGGAATAACATATCCGACCTCACCGGGCCCCAGTTGTTCACTCGACTCCGCGTCCGGGGTGAATATTCCGACTTCCTTTAGTTCATACACTTCGTCCGCCGCCATGAGCCGGACCCGGTTGCCGGCGCGCAACGTACCTCCGAATACCCGGACGTAGGCAACCACGCCCCGGTACAGGTCGTAAAGCGAATCGAAAACGAGCGCACGAACCGAATCCTCCTCCTCCGGCGTGGGAGCGGGAATCCGCTTGACGATTGCCTCAAGGAGCGCGTCCACACCCTCCCCCGTTTTGGCGCTCACCAGCAGCACTTCATCCATGGGAATCGCAAGAACGTCTTCCACTTGCGCGGAGACCGATACGACATCGGCATTCGGCAAATCGGTCTTGTTCAATACCGGGATGATTTCCAGCCCCTGGGTAACGGCCAGGTGCGTATTGGCAACCGTCTGTGCCTCGACGCCCTGGGTTGCGTCGATGACGAGAATGACTCCTTCGCACGCGGCCAGGCTACGCTCCACTTCGTAGGAAAAATCCACGTGTCCCGGGGTATCGATCAGGTTCAGCAGGTACATGGAACCATCCTGCGCGCGATAGTTCATAGTGACCGGATGCGCCTTGATGGTGATTCCGCGCTCCCGCTCAAGGTCCATATCATCGAGCATCTGCTCCCGGAGCTCACGCTGATTCACGGTCTGCGTCTGCTCGATCAACCGGTCCGCCAGCGTCGATTTCCCGTGATCGATATGGGCGATGATGCAGAAATTGCGAATTCTGGACATTGAAGCCGTCATCTACCGTTATATGCCGTCACCCTGTGGATGAGACACGGCCTCCTTCGCGCCGCTTCGCAATTCTGAAATGGAGGCGGCCATGTCCGGCGCATCATAGAGGTACGACCCGGAGATGAGAATATTAGCCCCGCGTCGGGCGCACTCCAATCCACTGGTACCGTCGATCCCACCGTCGACCGAGATGTCCTTGTCGGGAAGCCGGTCGCGAAGTTCGGCAATCTTCGGGAGCGCCTCAGGAATGAAAGCCTGACCGCAAAATCCCGGATGCACGAACATGCAGAGAACCTCGTCGTACAGGGTCGGGTTGAAGAAGAACACGCGATCCGCCGGGGTATCGGGATTCAGTACGAGTCCGGGTCGAATCCCATGCGACCGGATTGCTTTCAGGGCCGCGGCCACGTCGCAGTCGGCTTCCACATGAATGAGCAGGGTCTCGGCGCCGGCATCGGCGTAGTCGTCGACATACCGGTCCGGGTGGGTAAGCATGAGGTGAACGCTCCGATGCAAATTCGGCGCGTCCTTGAGCGCCATCTTCACAAATGCCGGTCCCATACTGATATTCGGGACGAAATGCCCGTCCATAATATCTATGTGAAGGCCGTCGGCGCCGGCGGATCCAGCTCGGCGGCACTCTTCGGCAAGCCGCCCCGGGTCCGCCCCAAGAATGGAGGGCATGATCTGAACCTTCTTCATCCGGCGCATCTAAGCACGAAGCGGGAAAAGATGCGAGAGCGGGTACGTTGACGGGGGTTCAGAGCTGGTACGCCGTTCAAGAGGTAAGTGTAGATCGGGTTTTTGGTTGTTTTCGTTTTGTCTAAACACTCCCGATGTTGCGCCCGCGGCACAGCGATTCGGCACCGTTTCGGTATTTTGCGTCCTTTCCGGCAAGGATTCTGCTCTCTTCTTGAACATCGCCATCATGGTTAAAGGGGAAAGCGTCGAGCTGAATTCCGATGTATCGCGCTCGCGCGGACCCGCCGAATCTACCATCCGGGTTCTGGTTATGGATGATGATCCGCAGATCCGCCGGCTAATCCACCGGCAACTCGCCGCCGAGGGTTTTGAGATCGAATTGGCCGGGGACGGACACCAGGCGGGCGACTAGGTGTTCGGTGAGTTCTGCAGGCTGCTTCAGAAATGCGCGCGTCGAACCGACGTCATCGGTCGGTACGGCGGAGATGAATTTGTGGTCCTGATGCCCGAGAGTGGATTGATGCCAACCCGGGCATTTCCCGATCGGGTCCTGGAGACGATCCGCGGCCGCATCTTCTGTTTCGGCACACACGATATTCGTTTATCCGTATCAATCGGCGCATCGATCAGCGACAACGTGTGCAAACCTCAATGCATCGTCCAAATGCCGGAGCAGCCCGGTCGGGCACTCGGGGCGGAGAACATTGGATTGCCACCATTCTGAATGAAGCATACAAGGTGCTGCGCGGTGAGAAAACGCGAGCAACATACGATAAGGAACTCTTCGAGCGGTACACGAAGAATCGGAATCCGCCGAGGGCTCGGGAAAGACCCCCTTGTCTCGTTTTTTTGTCCCTTCTGCAATCGGCCACTGTCGCGCTCAGCCGAGCAAACGGCCGGATGTCTCCATTGCAAGAGCCCGCTATTGGAATCTGCTGTCGAGGAAGAGAGCAGGAATCGCAGGGCAGTATAGAGAACAAAGAAGTCCGGTCAAATCACCGATTGTACGCGTTGGCCCGGGAAGGGCAAGCCAGTCCAAATCATGGATCTATCTCCAAAGGGAATGCGGTTTAAAACCAATGAAACCATCCCGATTCATGCGGTCATAAAAATCGACTGCCCCGAGCTGCAGGAAAGAGAGGAATACGCGATCGGAACGCAATTTCTGAGCGTCACCTTCAAAACCGTGCCGGGACATTTGTTTCAGTCACCGGTTGACGGCCGGCAAACGAATCCGCTTCGAGTAAAATACATTCCAGAGCCATAGTCCCTCGGGAGGAGCCGTGGGGACCCGCGCGGTCCTGGTTTTGGATTTCAGGATTTCTTCCGTTTCGACCGAGCTGACCTCCCCCCGCCCTACCCGGATCAGGAAACCTGCGAGGCTGCGTACCATCTTGTAGAGAAAGCCCTCGCTCTCGGCAATGAGGGTCACCTCTTTTCCGTTCCCGCGCACTTCCATTCTACGCAGTGTCCGGCATGTGCTGGGTACATGTCGGTTTGGATTTGCGGTGAATGCGGAAAAATCGTTGGTTCCCAGAAGCATGCCTGCAGACTCCTTCATGGCATCCAGATCAAGCGGCCTGGAAACATGGGTCCGGTACAGCCGTAAATTTGGAGGGACGATCGGCCCGTTCCAAATTAAATACCGGTACTGCTTACCGGTAGCGCTGCGGCGCGCATCGAAGCTTGCGGAGGCCCGGCGCACTTTATCGACTCGAATATCACGGTCCAGCACCGCGTTTAATCCGAGTGTCAGGCGCCCGGGATCCTTGGGGCCGAGGAGTTCGAAGTGAACGACCTGGGCGCGCGCATGCACGCCCGCATCCGTCCGGCCACTGCCTTGCACACGAGGTGACTCTCCGGTCAATTCCTCCAAAGCGAATTCCAACTCGCCCTGAACCGTTTTTTCGCCAGGCTGGACCTGCCACCCGGCATACCGGGTGCCATCGTAAGCCAGGGTCATTTTGTAGCGCTGTGCCATTGTCTTTTAGTCAACATCGAATGTTCAAGATCTTCAAAATTGGACATTGAGTATTCGATATTCTTGTGCCCTCGAAGCGGACGGCTACTTCGAATCCAAATAATGCTGCAGCATGATCTGCGCGGCGACTTTGTCTATCAGACCTTTTCGCTTTTCGCGGCGGGTACCCGCTTCGATCAAGGCCGCCTCCGCGCTTTTCGTGGACAATCGCTCATCCCACATATCGACCGGGAGACCGATTTTTTCCGCAAGTTTTTTCGCGAATGCTTTCGACGCCGTTGCCGATGCCCCCTCCGACCCATCCATGTTGAACGGCAAGCCGACGACGATCCGCTCTGCCTCCATCTCCGCGCAGATTTCTCGAATTCGCCGCAGCAGCTTTTTCTCGCTATCGATCTCGATGACCTCGTGCGTCGAGGCAATGATGTGCATTGGGTCGCTTATCGCGACCCCGCACCGGCGCGTTCCGAAATCAAGTCCCAGGATCCGTGCCATTTCAGATGATATCACGGTGATCGGGATTGTTCCGCACTTGCTGCAGCAGCAGCTTGATATCCTGGGCACGGTTTTTGGGACAGATCAATGTGACCCCCTCCGCTTGCACAACGATAAGATCGCTGACCCCGATCATCGCGGTCGTGCGATCTCGCGAAAATACGATATTGTCGCCGGAGTCAAGGGCCTCCAGGGAGCCGATGGTTATGTTCCCCGACTTGTCCGCGGCGAAGTGATTCGAGAGCGCCGTCCAGGATCCGACGTCGTCCCATGCAAAGGTGCCTTTTGCCATGATGATGTTGTCGGCCTTTTCCATGAGCGCATAGTCGATTGATATTTTCTCCAGGGGCGGATACGTGGCCTCGAGTACTGCATTCAGGGAGTCGTCGCCTACCGCGGTTGTCAGGGTCTCCATCAGCCAGGAAAGCTCCGGACAGTGCTTCTTAAAAGCGGCGTGGAGGGCTTTCACCGACCAGATGAACATGCCCGAATTCCAAAAGTATCTGCCGGAATGAATGTACCGGTCCGCCGTGGATTCATCCGGTTTCTCGACGAAACGCCTGGCTCGGTGAAACGTGACTTTGTCTCCGCTCTGTAATTCCGGTCCCGCTTCAACGTACCCGAATGCGGTGCTGGGCGATGTCGGCTGGATGCCGATTGTAATGAGAACTTCCTGCTGCGATGCAAGATCAAGGCTTTCCTGAAGGGTTCGGCGATAGACGTCAAGATCTCCCATCACCTGGTCAGCGGTCAAAATACAGAAGGAGGCATCCACCGATCTGGCTCCGATTAGCGCTCCCGCCACCGCCACCGCCGCCGCCGTATCCCGCCCCATGGGTTCCCCCACGATATTTTCGGGGGGAAGAATCGGCGCCGCTTCGCGGCTCGCTTGGACCAGGTTCTTGTTTGTAACCACGAACACTCGCTCCGGCGGTATCAGTCCGTCCAGTCGGTCAACCGCCTGCGCGAGGAGCGACTTATCCCCTACCAGCGCGAGAAGCTGCTTCGGGCGTTCGGATGTGCTCAGCGGCCAAAACCGCTCCCCCTTCCCTCCCGCCATGATAACGGCATAGTGTTCCGCGGCCATTTATTGGCTACCCGCAACGGACTTCGCCGCTTGAACAAGCTCGGCGGTCCAGGTCGCCGCGCGTTTCCGCCCCTCCGGCGAATTACCCTCTTCAAAGAGCCGGTTAACGATGGCGCTTCCCACAATCACGGCATCGGCATGTTGCACCGCGGAGCGCGCCTGTTCTGTCGTGGAGACACCAAATCCAAGCGCAATCGGCAACTCTGTTTGCGATCGGGTTTTTTTAAGCAATTCGGAGGCGCCATCACTGATTTTATTCTGCATTCCGGTGACGCCTTCGCGGGACACGCAGTAGATAAAGCCGGTACCGCGTTGGCAGATCCGGCCAATTCGTTCGTCGGTGCTGGTCGGCGCGACGAGGTAGATGTTGTCCAAAGCGTGTGCCTGCACCGCGTCGATGTATTCGTCGCACTCCTCGACCGGCAAATCCGTGATCAGCACCCCGTCTACACCGGCCTCCGATGCATCCCGGGCGAAGGACTCGTATCCTCGCGCATATATGGGATTGACGTAGGTCATGAATACGAGAGGAATCTGGCTCCTGGCCCTTATTTTCCCGACCGCCTTCAGTACACCGCTGACGGTGGTCCCCGCCTCCAGAGCCCGGGCGGCGGCAAACTGGTTCACGACCCCATCCGCCAGGGGATCAGAGAAAGGAATTCCCAATTCAACGATGTCCGCGCCTGCGTCCTCGAGGCGTAGTACGGTGTCGACGGTTTCGTCCAATCCCGGATCACCGGCGCAAATGTAGGCAATGAAGCCCTTCCGGCCATTCGATCTCAACTCTTCAAAGCAATGATGGATCCGCGTAGACATGAATCTGATCGCAAAACACCAACATACCTAGCGATCGGTCATTTTACAAGGTTCAGCTTTCCGATCACGCCCAACCCGTGGAGGGTCAGATCGGGATCGAGGATGACTTTACGATCCAGGCCACGGGTAATGTGATCCGCGTCACCACCGGTCGCAATCAACTGAAGGTCCGGACCTCCGAAATGACGGGTCAGGTGATCGAGAATCTCGCGGACCATTCCTCGCTCGCCCAAGGTAATGCCCAGGCGCATCGCATCTTCCGTGCTGCGGCCGATGCGCACCCGCGTGGGATACAGGTCCACTTCCGGAAGAAGTGCCGCACGCTCCGCCAGCGCCTTGCGCATCACGGGTCCTCCCGGGGCAATGATTCCTCCGATATATCCCCGCCGTGGAACGACGACGTCAAACGTGATGGCGGTCCCGATGTCTATGACAAAGAAGTGCTCCCCGTATTTGGAAGCGCCCCCGGCAGTGTTGGCAAGGCGGTCGGCACCGATCTGATCAGGATTCGGATGCGTGATTTTCACGCCTAGTTCCGTCTCATGGTCCACCCAGATAACCTGTTGACCGAATCGCTTCCGAAGAATCCGCCGCCAGGCGGGAGAACGTTGCGGAACAACGGACGCGGCCACGGCGCCCGACACCGTCCGCGGTTGATTCTCCAACACGAACGATTCAATGGATTCGCGACGTGCCTCCGCCGTTTCGAACCGCCGAACTCGAGAAACGGATCCGGCGCGGTAGACTCCCGTGGCAATTGTTGTGTTTCCAATATCTATCACAAGGGTGGACATGATGATGCACGTCAACCTACCCGAGGCGGCCCCAAGGGGAAACAACAATTCGCGCTCCCCCACCCTGGCACGGAATCATCGCCGTGGCACGGATATCCGATCCGTGTACTGAAGCCCCGAGTTGTACTTTGGGCGGAAAGGCCAATCTGCTTTCGGTTTCGGCTCGGGCTCCGGCCCTCTCCGCGGGAATCCATAGCGGCGCAGAGCGCCGCACTCCATAACTCAGGGACCGGCGATCCGCCGGAAATCTTTTTCAATAGCGGCAACTCTTCACGTTCGTAGCACAAAGCAATTGAGTTTGCCTGGGCGGTTGGCTTCGCCTGTCAGCTCCGTGGGCCACAGGCAGGATGCCCATGCCACGTTGGTCAGGAATCAAACTCCAGGGAGAAATCCGAGGCAACCGCGGAGTGCGTAAGCGCGCCGACAGATATGGCATCCACGCCCGTGTCCGCAATCGAGGCAACGGAATCAAGCGTCACTCCCCCGGATGCCTCCAATTTGCTTCTCCCCCGGCAAATTGAAACGCACTCCTTTATTGCTTCCGCCGGCATGTTGTCGAGCAGTATCCAATCCGGCGCCGCGCCGATCACTATATCGAAATCCTCCACCGTCTCCACTTCTACTTCGATCTCAAGATCTGAGTAGGCCTTCCGGGCGGCACCCACCATTTCCGCCAGCGTGCCGTCGTTGTGTTTACGCCACTGCGCGAGGTGATTGTCTTTCAGCATGACTCGGTCGTACAGCCCCATCCGGTGGTTCTCCCCTCCCCCACACCGAACCGCGTATTTTTCGAGCACCCGCAAGGTGGGCGTGGTTTTTCGGGTATCCAGAATGACGGCGTTCCGGCCGATGGTTTGCGCGACATATGCCCGCGTGAGAGTGGCGATACCACTCAAGCGCTGCAGGAAGTTCAGCGCCGTCCGTTCCCCCGTCAACACGGCCCGCGCCGGCCCAGTCACCGTGGCAACAACCGTGTCCCGCTCAACCGGTGACCCATCTTCTGATTCGACGGAAAATTCGATGGAGGAATCCACGGCCTCGAAAACCGCTGCGGCTACGCCCCCTCCTGCCACCACATAGTCCCCGCGTGAAATAATGCGGGCACGGCAATGATTACCGGAGTCCACAACCGCAAGGGACGAAGCATCCCCCGTCCCCACATCCTCCACCAAAGCGCGCCGGATCAAATCCCGCACCTCAGGGCTCTCTGCAATTTTATGCGCGTTTCTCATTCAGTGGCTTCGATTTTGAACAGAAGGGAACGAAGAAAACAAAGAATAAAGGGTAAAAATCTTCTCCGTTCTCTTCGTTCCCTTATGTTCAAAATCCGTTCGTTTGTGAAGCCTCGGTTTCGAGTATTTGTGGTTCAATTTCTTCGATTGGATTTAGATGCTCCGGGTGAATTTCCTCAGTTGAGCTTGTGTGTCGCCGAGCGGAAGTCTCGGCGACTTCCGCTACATGTCTACTCGGCGGACACTCGCTTTCGCTTCGACGATCTCTTGTATTTCATTTTCTTCTTTTTCTTCCCGGTCTTCGGCGATCCTTCGGTCAGTCCTTCTGCGCGCTTCAATTCGTTGACCTGGTCCCGGATCACCGCTGCCCGTTCGAACTCAAGGGATTCCGCGGCCTGCAACATTTCGCCTTCCAGTTCCAGCAGAACCTGCTGGACATCGAAGTCGGCGCCGTCATCTCGAAGGGCAGCCAGGCTCGATTCCTCATCCGGAAGCTTCGAGGAAAGGCTATCGGGAATCTCTTTCACGATCTGGCGGGGAATGACCCCCTGTTTTCGATTGTACTCGAGTTGTGTTTTTCTCCGGTACTCGGTCACCTCGATCATCCGTTTCATGGAGTCGGTGACCTTATCCGCATACATGATCACCCGGCCGTCAATGTGACGCGCTGCGCGCCCCGCGGTTTGAATGAGCGAAGTCTCCGACCGGAGAAACCCTTCCTTGTCCGCATCCAGCACCGCTACCAGGGAGACTTCCGGGAGATCCAGGCCTTCGCGCAGCAAATTGATGCCAACCAGGCAGTCAAATTCTCCTTTCCGCAGTTCACGCAGGATTTCCACCCGCTGAATGGCATCGATCTCTGAATGAAGATACTGCACGCGAAGCCCCACGTTGCGGAGATACTCCGACAGGTCTTCGGCCGTGCGCTTGGTAAGCGTAGTGACGAGCGTGCGCTCTTTTTTCTCTGCCCGTGCCCGCACTTCCTCCATCAAGTCGTCAATCTGGTTACCCAACGGCCGGACTTCCACCGGAGGGTCAATGATACCAGTCGGACGAATGACCTGGCGCACCGGATCACCCCCGACTTCCTTCTCATACGGTCCCGGGGTCGCGGAAGTAAAGACGATCTGCCCGGAAATGGACATGTATTCGTCGAAATTCAGGGGGCGATTGTCGAGTGCGGAGGGCAACCGGAACCCGTGCTCCACCAGGACCCGCTTGCGCGAGATGTCCCCGTTGTACATCGCTCGAAGTTGTGGAATAGCGACGTGCGATTCGTCGATGATGGTCAGATAATCGCCTTGGAAAAAATCGAGGAGAGTGTACGGTCGAGATCCGGGAGGGCGACCCGCGAGGTGGCGGGAATAATTTTCAATTCCGCTGCAATACCCAACCTCCTGCATCATCTCCAAATCGAATTCCGTTCGCATTCGGATCCGCTGTGCTTCGAGCAACTGGTTGTGTTGCTCGAACCATGTGACGCGCTCGTCCAGTTCCTCCCGGATCGAACCGAGCGCGGGCTGCATCCGCGAGTACGGCATGACGAAGTGCTTGGCCGGCGACACCATCACTTCATCCAACTCTTTCTCAACATGTCCAGTCAGCGGATCCATCAAGGTGATCCGTTCTACTTCGGTTCCGAAAAATTCGATTCGCACTCCGGTGCGGGAATAGGACGGAAAGATGTCAAGCGTATCGCCGCGCACGCGAAAGGTTCCCGGGGTATTTTCGACTTCATTCCGGGTGTACTGAATATCAACGAGCTGCTTTAGCACCTCGTCCCGGTCGACCATATCCCCTTTGCGCAGCTCCACCATCATCTCGGTGTAGTCGGAAGGCGATCCCAGGCCATAAATACATGAAACAGAAGCAACGATCACGACATCCTGGCGGTTGATCAGCGAATTTGTGGCGGAAAGCCGGAGCCGCTCGATCTCTTCATTTATGGAAGAGTCTTTTTCGATGAAGGTGTCGGTCTGTGGAATGTAGGCTTCCGGCTGGTAGTAATCAAAATAGCTGACGAAGTATTCAACTGCATTCTTAGGAAAGATCCCCTTCAGCTCCGCATACAGCTGGGCCGCCAGCGTCTTGTTGTGGCTGAGAACGATGGTTGGCTTTCCATACCGCTCGATCACGTTGGCCATCGTAAAGGTTTTCCCGGAACCGGTCACTCCTTCCAATGTTTGGAACCGTTTTCCAGCCCTCAAACCGCCAAGAAGCTTTTCAATAGCCGTCGGCTGGTCCCCGGTGGGCCCAAAATCGGAAACAACCTGAAAAGTATCCGCTGACATTACGCTACTATAAGAGGAACCAGCGTAGAGGTGAACATTCTTTATGCCATGCCATACGGGTCAGTGTGCGGTATTGCACAGTCGACCTCTACCCTGAGTCCGCTGACAACTGGTTCCCCCCACTTCAATCGTCCAGCATCTTCTCATCAGACAAGCCGCACAGAGGGGCCAGCGGGCGCATGGCAGTTCTGCGGGGCATCTGCCCCGTGGCGTTAGTTGCTACAATGGGAGGAAGACAGTAAGAGATCTGAGATTGTCGCGAAAGCTCTGGTCGCTTCGATATAATTGACGGCAAAGTTTGCGATGGAGAGCGGGGCCAATGTAGTTCTCGGCAAAGTTCTCGGTGTGGGTCGGCCCATATGCGGGTGTTTGCCTGCTCATAGTCATGCCGTATCGTCCCTTCCGAGAACTTTGCCGCAGACTACATCGATCCAAACTGGCCCGTCAACTTTGCCGGAACTACATCGACTCCCTCTTCCCTTACCCGCCAGTCCGACATGCCGCCGCAGAAGTGACACGCACCCGCGCCGACGATGAAGACCCTCGACCAGGTCGAGGCACGCACCACGATCACGAACCTGCCGGTTTATATCCTCAATCCGGGTTCGTATTACCTGACCGGAAAACATACAGGTACGGCGACGAACAATGGGATTACCATTCAAGCGGATGATGTCACCATCGTCTCAACGGGTTCACGCTCCGCGGTGTTGCGACATCCTAATCCCTAATCCCCCCGGCGTCGTCCAAACCCCGATGCTGCTCCAGCCGGAGCGCAAGCCTAGTGGATGGGAAATGCTACGGAGCCAGTTCGACGCCTACGCAATATAACCACGTGCGTGAGCTTGACGGAGGCGTGGCAATATATACGTTCAGAGGCGGCGTGGCGGGGATTTCCGTCTCGATTACCGTCAATCCCGTCATCATATCGGATCCACGTAACACCGTGTACCGGCGGTTGCTCGAGCTGGGCCACGTGAACGTGAATTCCGATCCAATACTCGTGGTGGATGCGCTGCCGACCGCGAAGAGTGAAGACGAATCGAGCGGATTCGTGCCGGCAATGTACTCGCCACGGTTGTTTAACTTATCGTTATCTGCGTCTTCCAGCGCGTCTAGGGGATTGGTCGGATTCAGCCCGTACCGTGTCTCCCAAACATCCGGCATCGAATCGCCGTCGCTGTCGGCTGAGTTCGAATTAAATTCGTAGGCGCCCATGTCGAACGTGTTGGTTCCGTCCATGTCGCCGTCCTGGGGACGTAGGGTCCCGGTTACGTCCAGAGACGGGGACTGTCCGCTGTCCGTACCCGCGTCGATGCAGGGCGATTCCGGTTTCAGGCGGTAGTGATTTGATCCGTTTGCAGCAAAGTTCGGGTCCAGGTTCAGGTTGCCGCCGCCGTCGGCGGCGGGTTCGGGGAAATTGGAAAGAGCGCAGTGAACGAAGCTGCCGGTGTAGCCCTCATAGAGGCCGCTGTCGTCGGACCAGCTGATGCAGTTCGCGGCGGTAGAATCGCGCAGGAGGATCCCGGAGACACGGTCATTTTTTGTGTTGTTCTCCACGGTGCATGCGTCGGCGGCGCTGTCGAAGAGGGTCAACGCACCGCCATAGTTGCTTTGGTTGCTGTAGATCAGGCTGCTTTGGATTACCGCGCCTTGCTGCGCGAAGATTCCGCCGCCGTGGCCGGTCATGGAGTTGTTGCGCAGTTCGCACCGCTCCACCAGTCCGCCGTGGCTATAGATGGCGCCGAGGAATCCATCGGCGTATTC
>CAUZEO010000062.1:0-18527 GCA_963578625.1 Kiritimatiellia bacterium
CGGCGCACTCCAAAATCTACGGATCAACACAAAAGGGAAAACAGGGCTGAACCCGGGTTGGATTTCGGATGTATTGGTTGTTCACACCCGCGAAAATGGGGCTAATAATGACTCCGTAAAATCCGAAATAACTACCGTGGACCTCGAACTACAAAAACATTACCAGTGGTCGCTTGGACTGCGACGAATTGCTCCGTTGGGCGACGGGCGATGGCTGGTCGTCGAAGGAGGTGGAATCTCGCCCCGGCCCCTCGGTCTTTCGCAATGGACCCCGGTGCCGGCAGGTTTGGCGTCCGGCCGGGAAGCACAGTCGCGATGCGAACTGCCGGTGGACTTGGCAGGAGACGAAATTATCTCTGCCGGCCTGGAAATAGCCGGCGACGAAATCCTTCTCGTCATCAACGACTTGGTCGGAGCACACGTATGGTCCGCGCCCCTGGAACGGTTAAACGACTGGAGGCGGTCGGGGAGCGTCCTGGATTCCACCGTCATTGGCCGTCTGTTCCGGGTGAATGATCGGCTGGCCGCAACGTGCCTGCATCGACAGGAGAATGGTGCCGATCAGATACAATACGCCGTCTTGGGTGAAGACGGTTGGCAACAACACGCTGTGGCTGACGGCATGCACTTGTTCGCCCCCGCGGCGGAAATAGACGATGCGGGAAAAGTGCACCTCGCCTGGTGCGATCTTTCGAGGCGGCTTTGGTATGCGAGCATCCGCGCGGATGACCCGGGAGCCATCTTGTGCGAGGCAATGATCTGTTACGAATCCAGCCGTCACGTCGATGTCACCGTAGTTGACGGCGCTGTACTCCTGGCTTTCGAATCCGATATCAACGATGTGGGATATGTGAGGATCGAAGGGGGACGTGTCATCGCCGCCACGGAGACGATGGTCTCCTCGACACACATATTATGGGAGAAATCGAAGTGCGGCACCCACCCGGCCTACGTCCGCGATACGATGGCGTCTTCTTCGCGGCACCTGACCCGGGACGTGTTCCACAGCCCGCAGTTTGTATGGGCCGCCGACGGATGTTTGTGGCTGCTCGTGGCCAATGCGACACGCGAAAGCGTGTGGGGGTGCCGGTGGCTGGGAAAAAACTGGGGGCCGATGATCAACTACGGCGGTCTTCCCGTGTCCCCAATCCGCACCAACTATGCCCGGCTCAGGCTGGGTGACTTCAGTGCGCCGCGGCGCTTTACCGGGTGGCCGATGGTTGCCCACCTGGAGGCTGAGGCGCCCACCCCGACAAACCGCGTGCAGGTCGTTTGTCCGTCGGGAATCCAAATCCGGCCCGGTCACAAAATTCTGTTTTTCGACCTGCGGGAATTGTCCCGTCTCGAGGGCCTCGAATTGGTTCCTTTGCAGGCGGAGAAATTCGCAGGCAATCCCGTGCTCCAACCGGAGGATCCCTCGGCTTTTGACGGCGCGCGCGTGTTTAACAGCGGCACCGTGATGCGCGAAGCAGGGAAGTTCCGGATGTGGTACGGCGGCATGGGCTCGCCCGATCCGAACAAACCGTGGTGGCATTGGTGCAAGTGGGGATACGCGGAGAGCGACGACGGTATGCGATGGCAGCGCGTTGATCTCGGCAAAGCCTACCCGCCCGATGCTAATTCGATACCCGAAGTGCGCGCATATATGGTGAACATTCTCCGTGAACCGGATTCGGTTGACCCCGAAATGCGCTACAAACAGCTCGAAGTTTATGGTCTTCATTACGAGCGTGAACTGGCCCAGGCGGGGCAGGTCGATCCGTCCGACGGCTCGTACCACGGCCGCCTGTGGTTTTCTCCGGACGGAGTAAACTGGGATTCCGAATCGATCCAGGTGGAGACTCCCTCCCGGCGCTTTCTGACCTTTGTGCCGACATCCCTGATGCGGGATGACGATGAACCGGACCCGCGCATGCGGTACAAGGCATACGGCTTCACCTCGATGACGCGCTGCCGGCGTACGGTGGCATTGATGTGCAGCGCGGACGGCCGGACGTGGTGGATGCACCCGGAGAATTCAGTGATCGAGCCGGAGGATCGAGGCTTTCCTTGGGTACCTTCCGGGCCGTTTTCGCATGCGCATGACCCGGCCGTATTCAAGTACGCCGGCTACTACCTCGCGTTCTACCAGTACCTGGACGATCCACTCGGTGGCGGGATCGAGATGGCGGTCAGCCGCGACGGGGTGGATTTTAAGCTCGTCTTCGGCGAACACACCGTGATTCCGCGGGGAGGCCCGGGCGAGTGGGACCGGGGCCTGCTGGTCGCATCCACACCGGTCGTTCACAATAATCGTATCTTTCTCTACTACGGCGGATCGGACTACCGGCACGAAAGCGACGGTCCCTTTGACGCGGCGAAAGAGGATGCGATGAAGATTTGCGGTGGCCTCGCCATCCTGCGAGAGGACGGCTTCAGTTGTCTCCGGATTAACGAGGAGAGCGAGGACGGCTTCCTCGAAACGATCCCGCTGGAGCTACCCAACGTCCCCCTGCAGATCATTCTCAACGCCGACTGCGGCGATGGTCACATCGTTACCGAGCTTGCGGACGCCGCCACGGGAATCCCGCTGCCGGGCTACGCCTTCGCGGACTGTCACCCCCTACAGGAAGACGGCACTGCGCTCGCAGTCCGATGGGCTCAGAACCAGTTCATCACACCGCGCCTCCCACTACGAATCCGAATCAAGCTGACCGGAACCGAAAAAAGTCCCCGCCTGTTCAGCATTGGGTTCAAAACGTAACGTGGAGTTTCCGCCCTGGGCGGACCTGCCTTCGGCATGGCACTCCGCGTCTGTTGCCGCGGACTTCAGAAAGTCTTCGTGGACCGATAGTAGTCGTCCACCTCCGAGGGACGGGGAGCCCGATACGACAATGGAATGAGGAAGAGGGGCGCAAGGCTCCACCCTTCCGCTATTCATTGTCTTCCCGGGCGCTGCATCCCCCGGAGGTGGATGCCTACTTTGGCTGTCGCCCAGGGCACACCCTAACGCCGCGAAAAAATGACACGGCTACCGCGACGGGTTAGATCAAAATCGGCTGGAGGGCGAAGCTTCAGCTGAGCCGCGCGCCCGGCACGAACATGAAAAGGATAATCCTGGGGCGATGCACTGAACCGGTTCCTTCCTGGAATTCCCTGTCGCCGGTTCAGCTGAAGCTTCGGCCTCCACATAGCATCCACGACGTACGAGCGGGCTATCTACGGGCTCACACTGCAGAACCCACAGCGGGGGACGGCCAGGGAAGTGACTCTGGTGCTTGATCTGAAGTGATTCCTTCGCCCAATTCAATTTGTATTGACGCCATTGCGGGTACACCCAAAATCAGGAAACTGAAGATGACAAAAAAACTA
Source organism: Kiritimatiellia bacterium (assembly GCA_963578625.1). GTDB lineage: Bacteria > Verrucomicrobiota > Kiritimatiellia > SLOV01 > SLOV01 > CAUZEO01. The sequence goes on from CAUZEO010000062.1 coordinate 3,352, forward strand.
TGCTTACTACTGACCACCCTCGCGTTAGTCAATGGATTCGCTGACATGCCGACTGCTGATTCTATATCGTGGACCGAAAACGGCGGGCTGACGATCGATGGATGGGTTGAGATCGAGGAGGACTACGGATCCGGTCAACCGGTGGAAAACCGCGTGCTTCGCAAGGATGCCGACTCGATCGAATACGAGAACGACCTGGTGCGGATCCGCAAGAGATGGCGCCTGGAAGGGAGTTCGCTGATCGTTGAACAGCAAATCGAACCGCTCACCGACGCCGGTAAGACCAGTGACCTGATTCTAAATCTCAAGACATTGCGGAAATTCGAAAGGTTCTACACTCCGTATGCATTCAGCTCCCCTGAAATCAGCGGACGTTGGATCAAGGCGGATGAGACGGCGCGGCTGGAGTGCGGATACCGCGGCGCCTACAGCAATTCGATGACCTATACGCTTCTCCACGGGAAGCAGGGAGGCCTGATGTTGGACCGGATCCTGGCCAACGGTTATCTCACCGGCGAAGGTGGAATTCAGGACGCGCACGGTGATTTCTCCCGGCTCACCTGGCCCATGCTGGCCTATTGTCACTGGTCATGGAACCGGGGGCACCCCGGCCCGGCACCTGGACAGGCCTGGTTCGAGAATATTTATCCCGACGAAGGCGGCTCGGTCGAATACCGGATTCATTTTTTCGATAGCTTGTCTCCCGAAAAGACGCTGGAACAGGCTGGCGCGCTCTACACCGGTGTTCGAAAAGACTTCAACCTCAAACAATACCGCGGATGGGAACAGGTGCATCGGGCGCCGGAGCATCCCATCGGATTCTTCGCTTTCGTGGGCAACTGGGGCAAAGAACCCTACGGTGGCAGTGGATACCTCAAACAGACCACGTCGCACTATGTCGCCAATCTGAAGAGAATGCGCGAAGTCCTCGACAAAAACGGACTCGCCGATTCCCAGATTTATTTCTGGGTCATGCTCTACGACCAGGCGGAAGGGATCCCGAGTCCCGAGGGCGGTTGGGGAATATTCCCGCACGATGCCCAGGATCTGAAGGACTTTTACTCGGAGTTGAAACGGGAGGTTCACGACATCCGACTGGGTGTCTACGTAAACTTCTGGATCTGCAGTGTGAAGGCGCCGGTCTACAAGGAGCATCCGGAATGGTTTACGCACGAGTATCATCACGTGGACTCCGGCGGCGATTCGTATACGGGTAAGCTTCCGGAGTGGGGGGATTACCTTGCGGACCAGATGCCGGGACTCCTGAAGGCCTACGATCTGGATTTCATCTTCTTCGACGGGGCGGACTGGACCACCCGCTGGCGCGGCACGCATGACCAGTGCCGTGACTTCTACATCAAGATTTCAAACGTGATGCATGAGAATGGGGCGGAATTCGTTGCGAATACCGATATTCCATTCGTCGACGTCGGGATGTACGAGTTCGACGCGGGGGAAGGGGAGGAGAGCGACCTGGAGTTGGCCGCGAATTTCGAAGGCCGCACTTTCCACGACTTGATCTTCAGCCCGTTCTTTGTCTGGCGCATCTGGGAGCGGGAAAAGATCGAGGCATCGGGCAAGTCTATTCTTGAAAACTTCTCCGACAAACCCGAGTTCATCGTCCGCTGGCCGGTCCATTTTTACGACGATCTGAACGAGCACGTGATGAACGATTTCTTCACACCATTCGTGGAGCGGCGTGCTGCGGCGATTCGCGCCAAGGGATCCGCTGCATCTTCGGGTGATTGACAAGCAACCGCGAAGGCCGGTACCGAGGATATGGAGTGCGCCGCTTTGGATTCGCGGAGAGCACGACACGGAACCACAGAAGCCATCGGTAGTTTGTGCAATTCGCCTGCGCAGATACGCTTCGTGGGGAAACGGCCGGGCAACGCGGGAGCATTGGCTCCGTGCTGTTAGCTCCGGTCCAAAGCGGCGCACAGCGCCGCACTCCAAACGGTGGCTCCGCTGCTTCGTACTACTATCATCCAAAATCGTTTGTGTTTGGGGCGATTTTGCTTACCACGGAGGCACGGAGTACCACGAAATTTCCCTCAATGACTCCGTGATAAATCCCGTATGGTTTCGACTTGGTTGCTTTGGGCTCTTTTTGGCTACTCCCGGCTTCCAAGTCGCCGATCGGAAGTCTCCGCGACTTCCGCTACACAGAAATTCGTTCCATCCGAACTTTGGTTGCGGCTCCGCTTCTTCGTGTCCTTCGTTAACTTCGTGGTTCAAAAATCCGTAACCCGAATCCCGCCTACTGGGCTCGCATCGCCATGCTGTGCCAGGCTCCGGCGTTGATCTTCAACCATCCGGCGCCTTCCGGGACATCACACTGACCATACTTTCCCCATCCCCAGGCCACAATGGTCCCGTCGGTTGTAAGAGCGAGGTTGTGATATCCACCCACCGCAATTGCTGTGAAATCATTTCCCGCCGGAACGTCGCACTGTCCGTCTTCGTTGCGACCCCAGGCAACAATCGTGCCGTCGGCCTTCAGCGCGATGCTGTGATGGATCCCGCCCTCCACAGCAGTGAAATTCCGCCCTTCCGGGACCTTGCACCGTCCATCCTCCGGATTTCCCCACGCGACGAGTGAACCATCCTTCCGCACTGCCACACTGTGCCAGGCGCCCGCGGCCACGGCCTTGAAATCCTTTCCGGGTGGGGCATTACATTGCCCGTCATGATTCCATCCCCACGCCACGATGGACCCGTCGCGCGCCAATGCCAGGCTGTGATTTGATCCCGCCGAGACGGCAACCAACTCCTTGTCTTTCGGTGGATCACATTGTCCGTCGCGGTTCCAGCCCCAGGCAACCGCGGTTCCGTTCTTCTTCAGAGCCACGCTGTGATGCCAGCCGCATGCAATATCTTTGAAGCCATGGCCGGAGGGCACATCCAACTGTCCATGCTCGTTCTTGCCCCGAGCCACCAGGGTGCCGTCATGCTTCAACGCCACCCCGTGGTGAGTGCCGCCGGATACAGCGATGAAATTGACCGCGGCCGGCATATCGCATTGGCCGTCTCCGTTCCATCCCCAGGAGGTGATTTTCATGGGTGCTTGCCTCCCGTTCTCTGCACCTCGTGCTTCCGCGGCCACTGCAATAGCAATGCCCGCAAGGACCAGCCATACGCCCCGACAATTAAAAGAATGATTTGGCGTCTTGCGATCAGAAGTAAATTCAAAGTTCAAAACTTGTCGTCCGAAGCCTTGGCGAAGGAGGATCTCAAACAGATTCAAAGTCTCAAATTCCAAAGTGAAATATCTTCGAAACCCCACGCACCAAATCTAAAACAAATGCACAACGTATTCGCAACTTGCAATCCAGTCGATGTCCTCGATCCCACAGCGTGGTGAACCAACGAGTCCTGTCGTTTGAAAGCGCGAGTCAGGATATCAGATTAATCGCGTTTGAAAATACAAACTTGGTTTCTCGAATTCGTTCGGTGCTTGAAACTTTGAGTTTCGAATATATTTGGGAGTTTGAATTTGTTTGGGATTTGGGACGTGGAGATTACCAACGGATTTTGGACGGCAGCGGATTTTTGGGAGTGCTCAATTTCGAATGTCCAGGAGAAGAGAATCTCCACCTTCGACATTGGACATTGAGCATTCGATATTCCCCGAACACGGAACACCGGACACTAAACACTAAATACAAACCCTCCCTCACCCCAAAACCGCCGGCTGTTCACACCTGCTCTCCAGCTCGACCGCACTCCCATCGGCTGAGGCATCGTAAAAGGCCTGCATGACATCCAGGACATGGAAGGCGAGTTCGCCGCTTGCTCTGTGCGGTCGATTTTCCTCGATGGCGGCAATCATGTCCGACAGACCGACGCCGCGGTTCTGGCCCGTGTGTCCTTCAACGAGGGGCATCTCAGTCCACTCCTTATCGCCGGACTCGCAGAAGGTTACCGGGCCGTCGAAGCCGTTGGGATCGGGGCAGGAGATGGAACCCCGGGTGCCGTGAAGTTCCAGGAGTGGAACGTGGTGTCCGCCTTTGACATCGAAACTTCCGAGGAACGTCGCGATCGGGCCCGAAACGAACTCCAGGACTCCCATGACGGTGGTGTCGATATTTACGGTGAATCGATGACCGGCATCCGGTCCTGAGCCGATTTCCCGTTCCTCAAATCCCTTGGTGGTAAATCCCGTGACCCGCCGCACGGGTCCCAGCAAGTTTACCAGGGCGGTGATGTAGTAGGGGCCCATGTCAAAAACCGGTCCGCCTCCCGGTTGAAAGAAAAACTCCGGTCGGGGATGCCATCGCTCCATCCCGGCACCCATGACGCATGCGGTAGCCGCCACGGGCTGTCCTACCTTGCCGTCGTCGATGAGCGCACGACAGGTCTGGTGTCCTACGCCCAAAAAGGTGTCCGGAGCGCACCCAACACGCAGTTGTCTGTCCTTCGCCGCGTTCAGGACCTCCCGTCCCTCGTCGCGGGCAATTCCAAGTGGCTTCTCGTTGTACACGTGTTTGCCGTTTTCCAGGGCGCGGAGGGCAACTTCCGCGTGGACGGCGGGGACCGTGAGATTGAGGATGGTATCGATCTCCTCGTGCGCCAGCACATCGTCCACGGAAAGCGCAGAGATACCGAATTTCTCTGCCTTTTCGTTTGCCTGATCCGGATTGATATCCGCACAGGCCACCGCTTTCAGGTTGCCGAACTTCGGCATTTGCTCCAGGTAAACCCGGCTGATATTGCCACACCCTACGATCCCAATACCCGCGACGCCGTCTTTCATGGAATCACACCTCTTCTCTTTTCACTTGGAAATTTTCAGCACTATAGGGATCGCATGATCACAGTCAACTGGTATTGCAATTCGGGTATATCCATGTAGAAACGGGACATGGATCCTGACCTCCAGCAATTCTTCATGCGGACGAATCACGGCCGCACGATCGTGGCGCTTGAATCGGGCGGTTGGATGGCTCTGGAATTAAACGGGGGAGGGCGGTCCGACCGCGTCAGTCTTGCGGATATTCTGCTGTCGGAGGATTCGCGCGCGACGCGCGGTTCCTCCATAACGCTGCTCGACCAGAAACGGGGCGGATCGCTGCCATGCATCGGATCCATCTCTGCATCCGCGCTGGCTCGTGACGGCAGTGGTAAGCTGATCCTTGGATTCAGCGATGAAACCGGGACGCATCTGTACGCTTCGATCGGCAGCGAAATCTCCGGCGTTGCCGACATTTCATCAAACGATGACTGGGAGAAACTGACGGCATCGCCATTGGTAGGAACCGTGCTTGGCGATCTGGTTGTCGACCCAGACGAAGGAAACATCGTACCCTTGCTTTGCGTCGGTGCGGGGGACGTTGATGATCGGATCGAGATCGCCCTGCCGATTGAAGGTGCAGAACGACACCCAATTTACGCAGGCCCTAGCCTTTTTCCGCCAACCGCCCATCTCGAACTCGGTGGAATGCTTCACCTCGCCTGGTCGGATACCTGCCAGCGATTAAGATATTTGCGTGTGACGCTGGACGATCTTCGGGACGGAGCGATTCCCGAGCCAACGCGCGTCTGCGATTGGGGCCGGCACCCGGTAATCCTGCCGCTTGGTGATGGCAGGGTATTGATCGGATTTGAGCCGGAGTTTTCGCATTCCATAAATTACGCGATTGTAGATGGGAATGGAGCGCGGGTGTTTGGAGACGATGACCGGTGCCTTACCGAATCCGAAACAGATTCCCGGTTCAGCCGCGAGAATTTTCACAGTCCGCACCTTGCGCTCGATACTTTCGGGATTCCCTGGTTGTTCTTCGTCAGTATTTACCGCAATCATGTTTTTGCTGCGCGCTGGTTGGGTCGTGACTGGGGACCGATTACGGCGGCGGGAGGAATTGCCCACCGGACTCCGCACCGCGACAAGCGCTGGTTGTCCATTGGACGGATCAGTGTTGCAAAAGAAGCGCAGTGGGGCGCCACTGGACCGCTCGTGATTCACCTTCAGGCGGAGGATCCGGTCAGAGAAAAGAGCATTGAGTTGATTTCTCCCTGCATCCCATCCTGCCGCCCGGATCACAAGATCCTCTTTCTGGATCTGCAGGAACTTGCAAAATTCGAAGGTCTCGTTGTCGTGCCGCAGACCGCGGTGAAGCATCCCGCGAATCCGTTGCTGGAGCCGGGCGCGGCGTCGGCCTTCGACGCCAGACGCGTGTTTTCCGGGGGTACGGTCCGCCGGGAAGGCGACAAGTATCGATGCTGGTATTCCGCCATGGGCGAGCCCGATCCCAGCGTCGGCTGGTGGCATTGGTACCGGACGGGATATGCCGAAAGCAAAGACGGGGTGCTCTGGAGTAAACCGGACCTTGGCATGCGACCTCATCCGGACATGAACGAGATCCCGGACATGCCGCCGGTCACCTATGTGAGCCGAGATGAAGGGGATCCGGACCCTGAACAGCGATACAAGATTCTCTACATGCTGCATCACAGCCGCATGCGTGAACTCGTGCTGAAAGGCGAACTCGATCCGACGGACGAGAAATACTTCGGCGCCTTGTATACTTCGTCTGATGGGCTCTCCTGGAATAGCCGTCCCGCACAAATGGAGTGTCCGGGCGGCCGGCATGTGGAGTTCCTCCCGCAGAGCCTTTTTCATGACGAGGCGGAACCCGATCCTGCCCGCCGGTACAAGGCGTACGGATGGATGTCAATGACGCAAGGTCAACGCGGGGTCGCGGGCGCGTACAGCCCAGACGCGATTCACTGGACCGCCTTCGAGGACAATCCGGTTCTTGCGCCGGAATTGCGCGGGCATCCCTATGTCGCATCGGGACCGTGGTCTCACATTCACGATGGGGTTGTTTTCCGCTACGACGAATACTACCTGGCGCTCTACCAGTATTTGCACGCTCCCCTGGCCTTTGATCTCGAAATGGCCGTGAGTCGCGACGGCCATTCATTTCAATTCGTGAATCCGGGACACAAGGTCATCGGAATGGGCGAGCCGGGTTCCTGGGACAGCGGAATGATCTTCCCCTCAACTCCTGTGGTGTCCGACGATGAAATCAGAATCTATTATGGCGCGGCCAACAATCCGGACGAAAGCAATGCGCCCCCGGAGGTGACCGGTGAGGATCGCTGCCGCTATGCAATGGGTCTGGCCACGTTGCGCCGGGACGGATTTTCCTGCGCGCAATTTGCAGGGGAAGAAACGAGTGGCGTCCTTGAGACACTGCCCTTCATCCCTGAGGGCAAAAACGTCGAGTTGGCGCTAAATGCCGACTGCCGAGATGGGCGAATTGATGTTGAACTCGTGGACGAAGGGACCGGGAAGCCGTTGACTGGTTTCGAGTATGATTCCTGCGAGCCTATGGAGACAGATCAAATCCACCGTGTCGTCCGATGGGGTGGCAGGCCATTTCCGGCGAATCATGGTGGTCCCCTGCGAGTCCGGATTCGGCTGCAGGGACGTGATCGATCGCCCTCTCTTTACAGCCTCGGTTTCTTCAGGTAGATTTTTTCGATGAAAATCACCGAAGTAAAAACCGTTCTGTTGACCGGACCCTCTGGAAACGATCCCTTCTTGCAGGCGTTGCGAAAAAAGCGGTCGGCCTCGTTCATCGAGATTCACACGGATTCGGAGATGATCGGGATCGGCGAAACCTACGCGGGCTACCAATGTCCGGAGCTGGTGCCCTCCATCGTCGAGTACCTGAGCCCGATTTTGGTTGGGCTGGAAGACGGGGAGATCAATCCCCGTGTTCTGTGGCAACGGATGTACAAGTGCGCAAATTTCTGGGCGCGAAATGGTCTCGGGGTCACGATCATCGGGGGCATTGAGAGCGCGCTGTGGGACCTGAAGGGAAAGATGCTCGGGGTCCCCGTTTATGAGCTTCTCGGCGGGGCCCTGCATGAACGGTTGCCGTGTTACGCGACCGGGTGCGCCAGCGATTATCCCTGGTCGGAGTTGAAGCGAAAAATCGATGTGTACCGGGAAGCCGGATTCAACGCCTTTAAGGTCGGGGCGGGATATCACGATGGTGCGGCCGGGAAGGGGTTTGTCAGCGACAGCGTCCAGGCATGGGTCGATCTGGAGACTGAGAAACTGGATATCATACGCGACCACGCCGGGAAAGACTTTGTCGTCTGTCTCGACGGCCACATGAGCAATGTTGAAGAGGGGCGGCCCTGGGATGTGGGCATTGCCAAGGCCGTTCTACAGGCCATGGAATCGTACAACCTCGGTTTTTACGAGGAGCCGCTTCATTACAACGACCTCGCGGGGTACGAAGAGCTTTGCAAGAGCACGTCGATCGCGGTTGCCGGCGGGGAAGGCCTGACGACGCGGCAGGAATTCGCCCAATATGCCGAACGACGCGCTTTCGATGTTGCCCAGCCTGATGCATCCTGGATCGGCATCGAGACCTTCGTGGATGTGGCCCGAATGTTCGCGGTGCAGGAGAAGCAGGTCGCCACGCATGCGTGGTGTTCCGGGGTGGGCGTAATGTCGAATATTCACGCCGCGTTCTCCGTTCCGAATATTGCAATTCTCGAAATTCCGCCCCTGCCGGGACCGCTTCACACGGAAATCTATGTGGATGGATACCGGTTCGAGAATGGGTTCATTCTGAAACCGGAAGGCCCGGGCCTCGGCGTACGCCTGACCGACGAGACCAAGAATAAATATCCCTTCATTCCGGGTTCCGGTGAGCCCAATCCTGTTCCGGGAATGATGGACCTGATGTGAGGGCTTTTCGGAACATCGAAGTAATGAAGGCAACCTCCCCATGAATGTCGAATACTCAATGTCCAATATCGAAGGTGGAGATGCTTTTCCTTGGACATTCGAAATTGAGCGTTCGATATTCGAAATTTCTGTCCGAAATGGATAAAGTGCGATGACCTCTTCCCCAACAATACTCGTTTCCCTTGCCCCCGACGAGGCCGCGTTCTCCCGGATACGCGAATCCTGGCCGGATTGCGAGATCCGGGTTGGACCCTGGCTGGAGGATGAAGGGATGGAGATATCCCCGGAGTTAATGAAAGGCGTCGACTTTCTACTCTGCGAGTTTCCTCCCGCGAATTTCGATGACTTCGATCAACTGAAATGGATTCAGGTTACTTCCGCGGGATATACCCAGATTTTGGATTTGCCTCTTCTCGAGCAGGGCATTCGTGTCACCAATGGGCTGGGAACCTTCGATGTCCCGATCGCGGAGTGGAACATCTTGATGATGCTGCTCTGGGAGCGCGATCTCCTGACCCTGATCGATAATCAGAAGAATAAGGTGTGGGACAGGGACTCAAAATTTCAGCGTGACGTTTTCGGGTCGACGATCGGGTTCTACGGATATGGCGGCATCGCCCGTGAAACGGCGCGGCTTGCCAAGGCGATGAATCTGGAAACCTGGGTCTTAACCCGGGACGGAACGGCGAAGCCCCGGACAAACATCTATCGTGTGGACGGCACCGGGGATCCCGAGGGAACACTCCCGGACCGAATCTTCGCTTCGTCGCAGATCGAAGAGTTTCTTTCCGGACTCGACTACTTGTTTGTCACGCTTCCCTTGAAGCCGTCGACGGAAGGGCTGATTGGAGAGCGGGAACTTCGCATGTTGAAACCATCAGCGGTGCTCATCAATCCGGCCCGGGCGAAGATCATCGAGGAGGACGTGTTCGTTCGGTGCCTGAAGGAGAAATGGATTCGCGGTGCCTCCCTGGACGTTCACTACGCATACCCGCTGCCGCTTGAGCATCCGTTATGGGAAATGCCCAACCTGGTGCTCACCCCGCACATCTCCGGTTCAGCGGCGAGCAAGCGCTTCCTGGAGCGGGCATACGACATCTTCGAACAGAACTGCCGCCGCATTTTGTCGGGGGAACCGCTGATTAACGAGCTGTCCGATGCGCAATTGCGGGGGGAGTAGAAAAGATCCCCGTCCTTGCGGCCGGGAGTCTCAGGCTGCGAAGCCCCTAAACAAATGGACACAAACCCCCTCTGAGCCCAGGAAGAGCGAGAAGACTGGCGTAGCTCCACCTTCGCTCATCGCGGGCACTGTTCAATCTCTTTTCCTGTGTTAGGGGCTGCGCAACCTAACGATCCCGCCCGCAAGGGGCGGGGATTATTTCAATCCCTGAACCAAAGCTTCAGCGCATAGGCATGCTCGCAGGGCCGCTTGGACGGTAAGGTCACATGCAATCCCTCGTGATCCTGCTTCCACTCCAGATCGCCGTCGATTCCCAGCATGGATACGCGCTGGATCTTTTCCGTCTTGATCCCGCATCCGGTCGCCAGCGATTTCACGTTGGCAGTTATCCCCGGCCAGCCCATGGCGATGGCGTACAGAGCTTCCGGCTGATTCGATTTTCCGGAACCAGGGCGCACAGTAAATCGATAGTCCTTGTTCGTGAACGGCTTGTCCGTCTTTTCGGAAAAGTGACCGCCGTCCACCGCGGTGGGGCCTTCACCAAACTTCTCCCAGTGGCGCGTCCCGTAAATGGCCTCGCCGTTCACCTCGAGCCACGTCCCCTGCGCCAACAGCAGACCTTCCACTTCTTCGGGAATCACGCCATCCGGCCGGGGCCCGAAGCTTAGCAACACGTTCCCGTTCTTGCTCACGATGTCTACCAGGTCGTGCACCAGCCGGGTAGCCGACTTGAATTCCTCGTTCTCAATGTAGCCCCAGGCAATTTTTCCTACCGCGGTGTCTGTTTGCCAGTACTCTTCTCGAATTCCCGCCAGCTTGCCGCGCTCGATGTTATAGACCCCGGCGCCGTCGAAGAGATGATCTTTGTAGTTCATGACCACTTCTTTGCCCCAGGCTTGCGCCTGGTTGTAGTAGTAGGCGACGAGTTCAAGCCGGTACGGCGTGAATTCCTTGCGGTGCCACCCGAAATCGAACCAGAGAATGTCCGGCACGAACTTGTCGATCAGCTCCTTGGTTCTTCCCAGCCAATCGATCATGAACTCCTCATCGACTGGGTCGTCCGCGTTCTTCCAGGGCTTCCAGTAGATCCCCTTGGAAGACGGGTCCATGGTGTCAAAGTCGTCTTCAAAGCGGAAATGGCGGGCGTTGTGGGCCCGGTGCGAAGTGACCACGAACTTCATGCCCACGGCTTCGAAGGCCTTCTTTTGCTCCGCGGTCACATCCCGTTGCGGACCCATTTTGACCGAATTCCAATCAGTGAAGGAACAGTCATACATCGGGAAGCCGTCGTGATGTTCCGCCACCGGTCCCGCAAAACGCGCGCCGGCCCGCTTGAAGAGGTCGGCCCAGTACTCCGGATCCCAATTTTCCGCCGTAAACATGGGGATAAAATCCTTGTACCCAAATTCCTTCTGCCGTCCCCAGGTATCTGAATGGTGCTGAAATGCCGCGTTGTCCCGGTCGTACATCAGGTTCGGATACCACTCGTTGGTATGGGCAGGTACCGCATAGGGGCCCCAATGTGTATAGATGCCGAACTTCGCGTCCTTGTACCATTCGGGGGTTGTGTAGTTGCGCAACGACTCAAGGTCGGACGCGTATTTCTCAGTGCTCATGAGTTTCCTCCGTTCGAATCAGCATTTTCTCCAAAAAACGCTGAATAGTACAGCCCATGAATTTCAGGTGCCAGAGGAAACTTGCGGTAGCACGGGTCGCATACCCGTGCTAAGGAAGACTTGGGCTTTGCAACACCGGCCGATCCCCATCCCATGTCACCGATGACAAATAGATCCCTTCCTCCAATGTCTTTTCGTCTTCGTACGATCCGCGCGGGCACATGCGGCCGGCTTCCCGATTCAGTCGCCGGGTTTCTTCCTTGCGGTCGGTCGTGAGCCACCAGTCATTTTGGTCCTGCACCAGCTCAGTGGCGTGAAAGGGCCCGACGAGGTAGGGGCCGCGCATGACTTTCCGATGATTGGACTCCTGTTCCTCGGCTTGGAACCCGGTGGGCGAGGGGGAGACGCAGTGCCAGAGCCCGAGTCCCCACGTGTAAAAGAGGTGCCACATGCCGTTGCGATGAACGACCTGCGGTGACTCGAGCCCGAAAGTGCCTCGCATGGCCGGTGGCGTGCTGAAGACCATCCCCTGATCGTGGAACGTCTTCCAATCCTCCGTGGTGTAAAGGCAGACCCCGACGTGCCCATTCTTTGTCCAGGCGACGAGGTAGATGAGGAAGAGGCCGTTCCATTCCATGACATGAGGATCCTTGAGCGCGCCGCGGGGGTTGGCGTAGGGAGGTTTGTGCAGCACCGGGTTGGAATCGTCCTGAGTCCAGGTATTGAGGTCGTCCGACCAGGCCAGGCAGAGCAGTTCTCCCTGGTCGCCCCGAACATCGTAAAGCATGCCGTACTTTCCCTGATACTTGAACAGGCTGCAAACCCCGCAACTCGCGGCATCGAAGGGCCCCTGCGACTCGAATAGCACATTCTCCACGAAGGAGAGTTCGCCCAGGCTCCTGCCGGTGGCATGTCCGTTGCCGGCCTCCAGTTTTAATTTTCCGGCCTCTTCGTGCTTTCCTGCCGCGACGAGCGCGGACCACTTTTCCGTCATCTTCATGTTGCCGGTAATGTAATAGAGATGCCAGTTCTCCCCGTCGTGACAAAAGGAGTGGTCTGCCTGGAACCAACCATCCGGCAGAGCGAACACATGCCGGGTTACTTCGTCGAATTTGAATTCAGGCGTGCACCAGAGTTGACGGTGAAGCGCGATGAATCGGGCGTCGAATTCTTCCTGGGAGAGTGTTGGCTTAAGCGCATCTTTGTGATTGTTCATGAGGCGTTGGTATCGAATTCGGAACTCGGATGGCGAGAACTTAAAGGCAAAACTGCAGGTTGGCCTTCCAGGCCGAGCTGGAGCAAGGAGTGATCATGGGAAGCGAATGGTTGTGTATGCCGGAGCGAGGGAGGTGAAAGGCGCTACCTCACCGGCCACTTGAGATGCTTGTGCAGGAACGTATACGTCCCGACCTCATGAATCTCGTGCCCGCCCTCAAACACTTCCATCTCCGTTTGATCGCCGAGTCCGAGCAGATCGTAATGCCTCTGCGTCTTCGCGTACTCGTATGCAACCGTTTCATCCGGCGCGACCAGGTCATAATGACCTCGCTCGACCATGAAGGGGCGTGGACAAATGAGCCGGCTCATCTCGGCGTAATTGAACGTACTGCCGAGATCGAATTCGAAGATTTCGTATTCTTCGCTCGGCAGATAGGAATAGGCGCTGTCCGACGCGGTATTTTTCCAGACCCACTCGTTGAAGTCCGCTGAACAAATCGAAAGGCAGTAATTGCTCACCAGTGGCGGTACGCGCATCGCCGTCTTGCCCCCGTAACTGATTCCGTAAAAACCGATGCGCTCTGGATTCACATACGGCAGGGTCTTGAGCCAGTCGGTGATCTGTTGATGCTGGGGAACAATCATGGAGAACAAAGTCTTCTTGAGTGGGTTCGCCTTGCGCTGCAGTGCGCGAAACCGATCCTGGAAGAGATAGAGATTTTGCGGAGCAAATACAATGAAGCCGCGTTTGCACAAGTGAGCCGCAAAATCGTGGTACGCCTCGTGGCCGCCCTCGATGATGTCCTGGACCCGGCCCTCGAGGCCGTGCTGGCACACAACCACCGGACGCTGCTCTCCCTGCGCCAGGTCGTCGGGAAGGAGAAGAACGCCATAAGCGAAGAGGTCCTGAAACACGTCCAGAACAACCTCGTATCCCTTCCATCCGGTTTCGTCGTAGGCAAGCCGGGAACGGGCATTGAAGGGAAGCATTTTGTCATCGAAGCTGCCAACGACTTCGTTGGCAAAGTATTCCCGGTAGGGTTTGATGGTCTCGACCAACGTTTCGAAAGAAGAGCAATCGAGATTCGAGAAAAATTCATCTCGAGTCTTCGCGCAATCATGAAGCAGCCTCTGATTGTGGCGATCAAGAGCATAAACCTGCCGGGCCTGTCGCTCTGAGGGGTCGAAGTCGGAAGACAGATGCTTGGGTTGTTGTCCGGCCGTTACCAGCGCCGCATCGGGGGCAAGAGCCTCCAGCAAGAGGTTCAGCGCGCGGTCGGAGCCGAATTGGCCCTCTCTCATGACGCCAACGAAATCGAATCGCGGCTCGGGATCCAAGCCTTTTACCAGTGACCGCGCTCTTTCCAGTTCTTTCTCAACTTCACTCGCGACCGGCGTGGTCAGTTTTCCGGGCGCTGCTCCTCCCGTTCCGGGCCGCACTTCAAATTCGGGGCACGTCGCAGCTTCCACAATCAAGGTGCGCGGCGCAATGAGTTCGGCAATCTCGGCGTCACCGAACTGCTCGAGGAGTCCGAATACGTTACGCTCCATCGGTTCCCGCCAGATCTCCTGCCTGGATTGGAAATAGCCACTCACGCATGCAGCGCTCACTCGTTCGTCCAGCGCCGCTGTGTAGAACGCCAGTAGACCGCCTTCGCCCCAGCCGATGACTCCGATGGGGTTCCCTGCGGCGTCCTGATCGAACCAATCGATGACAGCCTGGATTTTGGTGATTTCATACCCGATCAAATGCCGGCCCAGTTCATACGCCGCGCGGTAGATGAATTCGCGATTCGTGATTCGATTTTCTTTCTCGGCGCGATCGATGAGCGTCGGCACTACCACGCGGCACCCGCTTTCCGCAAGGCGGCGCGCATACTGCGATTCCGGGGCGACACCTTCCACGAGCCCTGCGATCTGTTCGGGTAAAAGATCCGCGTCCGGTACCGCTACGATATTGGCGACAGGCTGTTGTCCCGTGGGTTGGAGGAGAAGTCCTTCACCGCAAACGTCCGCGAAGGCCGGCCAACGAACGGAGTGAATCTCATAGCCGTCTCCCTGGCCAACCTTCGCAGGCTGATCCGTATTGCCGATCAATTCGAGCGATGAGAGCGGCGCACGTTCTTCCCTAACACCAAGGATGTGAGCTAACCGTGCCCGATTCGGCGCTACGGAACACGCATATGCTTTGTGAGAAGAAGAATCTCGAGACCAATGGGAGGGGCGGTTGATCACGGATTCTTTTAACTTCCGCAACAGGAACCGATCGGCGGCGTCGACGAGTTGGGAGGGGATATCTCCTTCCTGGGTCAAGGGTTCGGTTCCGGGTAGGCCTGGGACATCGTGGTCAGTTTTCATAGATGTTATTTCCGTGATTATGAATTGCATTCTGCCCGCATATTCAGGTTATGGACAGGCATATCCGAAGAGTCGGCGATCGCCGTAGCGG
>CAUZEO010000063.1:0-18479 GCA_963578625.1 Kiritimatiellia bacterium
GGGAGGCGCCTGTGGGGCGCGGGAAACTTCTGGGGTGGCTTGGTGGAACGGCACGGGGATCATCTGTATATGGTGGCCGACGAAGGCCTTTACCACCACCGCATCCAACTCCACAAACTGGACCCGGCCACCGGTTATTTTGTGCCATTTCGGGACGGAAAAGCCACGCACAAGATCCTGGATTACGATCCCGTACCGTTCTACAAGCCGGTCGATCATGAGGGCGCGGTCATTGCGCGCAAGGCACATGACGCCGAGTGGAACCGGACCAATGCCATGGGCCTGACGTCGGCCTACGGAAAATTATACGTCTCCCTCTACTACCACGAAAAGCTGCTGCTGATCGATCCCGAGCGAGGCGAGATCCTGCGGGAGATCGAATTGAAAAAACCGACGGGCCTGGCCACGGGTCCGCGCGGCAACCTGTTTGCCATCAGCGGGCAGCGTGTAGTGCGTGTCGACGCAAACGGCGAGGCCACACCCGTCGTAACTGCAGAGCTACAAGCGCCCATCGGGTTGGCAATCGACGCGGAGAGCAACATCTACGTTTCCGATTGGCGCGACAGCATGAAGGTGAAGGTTTTCTCCTCCACCGGCCAACTGGTTGACACCGTCGGGCGCGATGGCGGCCGGCGGTTACAGGGGCGATACGATCCCTCCGGCATGTTTCTACCCAAAGGCCTTGCCGTGGACGTGCGAGGACGGCTTTGGGTCGCGGAAGATGACAACTGCCCGCGCCGCGTCAGTGTCTGGTCCCGGGACGGCACGTTGGTCAGGGAGTTTTTAGGCACGACGTGGTACGGCGCAACCGAGTGTGCAATCAACGCGGTGGATCCGATGCGCGCGATCATGATGGGCAATCTGTTGGAACTGAATTGGGATCAAGGGACGTGGGGGCTACTGAGTACGCTGTGGCGGCCCACGCATCCGGACGCCTTTTTCGGACCGCGTCGCGAAGGTCTGTTTCACGAAGTGGTCCGCATCGGGCAACAGGACTATCTTGTTTCCAGTCAGAGCAGCACGATTTACATCAGTCGGCTAAGCGACGAGACGGCCCAGCCGTTGGCCGCGGCCGGGCACGTGATGGACTCCCTGAAATCCGTACAATTTGGTGACCACGCCAGCCGCGGCTGGAAGAGGAACCCGCCGTTGCTGGCCCGCAATTTCTGGTCTCGAAAAGAGTGGAACGACCGGGCGGCTGAAGCGGTTCCGGAATATTTCGACGGCCTCTATCGGGGCCATCGGTCCGGGTACTTGCAGGAGAAGTTGATCCACTCGGGTCTGCCATGGCCTCCCGACAATAATTTCACCTGGTCGGATGCCAACGGGGACGGATTGGTGCAGGAAGAGGAGATTGAATTTTTCGCCCTCGACGTGGACGGGCCAAGACGGTGGAGCGGTGGCTGGCGATGGGCGTACGATCGATCGAATCTGACGCTTTACCCTTTCAGCAACGGGCGGGAAACCTTGATCTGGAAGATGCCGGTCAAGGGGTGGACGGAGTGCGGTGCACCCACCTACGACGGCCCTGGCGCAAAACTCATCGTGAAGGATCAACCGTTCCGGTTCTGCAACTCACCGTGGTGCGATGGGCAGGGAAATGTGCTGGCAAATCAATCGCCTTTGACGATGTTCTCGCCGGAAGGCAAGACGCTTTGGACCTATCCTAACCGTTGGCCAGGGGTGCATGGTTCGCATAGCGCACCGCAGGCGCAGCCCGGATTGCTGATTGGCCCGCTTAAAGTAGTCGGCTCGGCCGAGTTGGATATCGGCGAGGTCTTCTGCATGAGCGGCAATACGGGACAAGCGTTTCTCATGACCACCGACGGCCTGTATCTAGGCAGTCTTTTCCAGGATCACCGTACCGTGCCCGAGCCGCTGCCGCTGACGGTCCGTCGCGGTATGTCGCTCAATCACACCACCTGCGGGGCCGAATGGTTCGGTGGTCAGTTCTTACGCCACCGCATCGACGGAAAAATCTATATCGTATCGGGTTCCAATGCAAACTTGGTGCATGAAGTCAAGGGACTGGAGAGCACAAGGCGTATTTCGCCACAATCGATCCGTTTCACCCGTGAAGACTACTCGGTGGCGCAAGAGCTCATCGCGCGGAAAGAGACCAAGACGGAACAAGCCACACCGATATCCGTGGCCATGACCCAGGGTGAAGTCAATGTTGATGGGCGTCCCCAGGAATACCAGTGGACTACGGGACGCGTGGCTCGCTGGAATTTTGACACGCGCCATAGCGCCGAAGCCGTGGCCGCCTACGACGCCGAGAATTTGTATCTCTGCTATCGCGTGAGAGACGATTCGCCGATGCTCAACAGCTATGACGATTTCAAGATGGCATTCAAAACAGGCGACTCAGTCGTGTTCGAGATGCGCACCCATTCGGACGCAAAGCCAATTGGCAATCAACCGCTTGCAGGGGACGTGAGGCTCCTGTTTACGGTCAGGAATGACCAGCCGGTCGCCATAGCGTACCGGTATGTGGTCCCAGGCACGCGTGAGCCGGTGCACTTTACGTCCCCCGTCGGGACGACGGACATCGACATCGTGGAAATCATTTCAGAAGCAAAACTGGCCGTGCAGCGTAACAGGGATGGCTACGTACTGGAGGCATCCGTGCCTCTGGATTATCTTGGAATCAAGCCAAGCCCCGGCCGGAAGTACCTGGCGGATTGGGGCGTGATCTATTCGGACCAGGACGGAAGGATCAATCAGTTGCGCATGTACTGGTCGAACAAGGCCACAGGGATCGTCTCGGACTTGTTCAGCGAAGCAAGGATCCAGCCTTCGCTGTGGGGCGATCTTGTGCTTGACTGAGATCACGCAACCATGCGCGTCCTTCGAGTCATCCTATTCTCACTGACCGCATCCTGTTGCCACTTCACCGCGTTTTCCGTGGAGCCCGAGCCGGTGGAGGTATCGGTGTATGCCCGGTTCTACTATCCCCAGGATCCGGTACGTCCAACGACCCGGCGTTCCATTGAAATCATGCGGGAGGACCCGGGGATCCGGATTGTTCAATGGAGCGGACTATCGCTTCCCTTCGGGGGCTCCGGCTATCGAAGAAGCGCAGGACGCTCATCCATCCTCATGTCCATCGCGGGCAAGTCGGCCCCGGACATTATCGAGACGTTCGTCGGGGGCATTCGCAATGACGTCAGGCAGGGTCTGCTCCATCCACTGAACGAGTGGATCGGCGAGGACCTCGATGGCAATGGATTGATTGACGACAACGAGAGCGAGTGGGAGGGATGGAAGGCGATCGATCCGCTGATCCGCCGCGTGGTCACTGTCGATGGGAAGGTGTACGGCATCCCGCAGGCATACACTCACTATGCGGCGGTCATCTTCCGTACCGATCTGATCCGGGCCGCGGGATTGGATCCGAACGAGCCGCCGAAGACCTGGGACGAGCTGATCTATTGGTGCCAACGGCTCTCCGACCCGGCCCGCCGCGTGCCCGGGGCCGTGGTCAACCGCGGCCAACGAGGCATTGTGCTGCTGCCTTACACCTGGACCTGGCTGCCGTGGTTGCGGGCGGCCGGCGGGAACGAGCTGATGCAGATCCGTACCAGTCCCACCACGGGAGTCGACTACGAGTTCCCCCCCGATCAGATGGCGTTCCTGACGCCGGACGGTGAGGACCTGTCCGGCGTTCATTCCACCTGGCGGGCGAATTTCGCATCTCCGGAGGGGATTGCAGCCGCCAGGTTTTTTCACCGGTTGCGTTGGATGAAATGGATTAAAGATCCGGAGACCGGCGAACCGATTGAACTGTCCTCTGAGGACATTGACGAGGGTCAGATCAACGTCGACGGCCGAACGGTGGCCTTTGAAGACGACGATTTGATCCATGGCGTTGCCCGGGCCGAGACCGGGCAGCGCTACAATGGAAAATGGGAACTGCTGGGCCGGGGCGAAGTGGCCATGCTGACCTGGTCGGTGGGAGATCTCACCGTGACTTCGGCTGAAACTGGAATCGATCCCGATCTCTTAAGCTGGTTTCCCTTCCCTGCTCCGGAGGGGGGACAGCGCGGCGTTGTGGTCAATATCAACCTGGCGTCCATGGTTGAAGCGGTCGGGGACAGAACGAAGCACGAACGGGACAAAGTCTGGAAGGTCATCACCGGCGTCACCGACGACCGCGTGCTGGACGCCGAGTTCGAGCGAAGGGTGCGCGCCGGCCTGGCACGCTTCGTCAAACCCATGGATTTGCAAAGGCTGGGTTTCGACGAGTACCTCCGGGACGTTCCCCGTGGTATCCGCCTAAACTACCAGGAACTCGAGTCCGCTGAAGTTGCCGGATTCTTTCCCACGTACGCGGGATCCTGGGCCGGCACCGGCATGGCTCTGAACAGTCAATTGCTCAGCCTGATCATCTCCGAGACGGGGGAAAATTTTGACTACGAGGCCGCGCTGCAAAAGATCGAGTTTGAAGCCAACGCCGGCAAAATGTTCGGGCGGAGTGATGAGGACCTGGCACGCTACCGGCCCTATGCATTGGTGGTGTTTCTCTTCATGGCGGGACTGGTGGTTTTGTTTGTTGTCCTGATCGTACGCTCGATGTTCGCGGACCGTGCAGCCACGACTCAATCCGTCTACCGGGGTTGGCTCCCCTGGGCCATGATTCTGCCCGCGGTGTTCCTCATCGGCCTCTGGGGATACTATCCGCTGTTTCGCGGCCTGGTGATGGCGTTCCAGGACTACCGCATCGTGGGAGAGAGCCCGTTTGTCGGCCTCGACAATTTCATCAACCTGGCTCTTGACGGAACCTTTTGGGCCAGCATGGCAAGGACGGTCTACTTCGTGGTCCTCAATGTCCTTCTGGCGTTTCTTTCTCCCATTCTGCTGGCTGTTCTGCTCTCCGAAGTGCCGCAGGGAAAAATGTTTTTTCGCATGCTTTTCTTTCTGCCTCAGGTGACGAGCGGGTTGGTCATCGCACTGTTGTGGAAGCTCATGTACGACCCGACTCCGCAGGGTTTTTTCAACCAGATGATTGCCATCCTCAACCGTTTTCCCCTGGTGGAGATCCCGGTGCAGTCGTGGTTGCAGGATCCGCGGCTGGCCATGATCTGCTGCGTGATCCCCACCGTCTGGGCAAGCATGGGCATGGCCAGCCTTATTTATCTTGCGGCCCTCAAGAGTGTGCCGGAGGAAGTCTACGAGGCGGCGGACGTGGATGGGGCCGGCATGTTCGGCAAACTCAGACGGATTACGCTGCCCACCTTGCTGCCCCTTATCGTCATTAATTTTGTCGGCACCTTCGTGGCCACATTCCAGAACATGGGAAACATCTTTCTTCTGACGTTCGGCGGGCCCGGGGAATCGACCATGGTGGTGGGCATGCGCATCTGGATCGAAGCCTACAACAACCTTCGCTTCAGCATCGCCACCTCGATGGCCTGGGTGCTGGGCGCGGTGCTTATTGGGTTTACTTACTTTCAAATTCGGTTCCTGAGGCGAGTGGAGTTTAAGCGCGCGGAATGGGATTAGCAGATGAGTGCCCACGGAACACACGGAATAACACGGAAGCTGGAGACTCCGGTTTTAACCGCGGATTTCGCGGATGGACGCGGATGGGATGATTCTCACCTTCGTTTTCTTCGCTCCTTTCTGTTCAGAATTTTTGGTTAGGCCATGCCGATTATAGCGAACATAGGTAGGCGCACTTTCAAGGGCCGGCTCGCCGTCGTGGCCATCTACGCTCTTCTTTCCCTGATGGGCGTTACCATGGTGGTGCCGTTTCTCATTACGGTTTCCGGATCGATGACCAATGATTTTGATTATGACCGGTTTCATACGGTGCCGCGGTACCTGTGGTCCACATCCGACCGCTTCGTCAAAGGGCTCGTACTCTTCTTTAATGTCTATCACGACTGGCCCGAGCAGATGCGCGCGCGATTCCGGACGATGCCGGAGCACTGGTCGACCTGGGCCAACGCCGGCCAGGACGATGCCGGTGTGCAGGCGCTGGCCGAACCGTACATGAATCCATCGGACGAAGCGTTGAAGCGATGGAAAATCATGGCCGCGGATTACGCTGAATTTGCCCACCACTATCCGGTCGAAGACATGCTTCCGGCGATGAGAGATGTGGAGGCGACTCCCCTGCTGCTGGAGAAATACAAGTCGCTTTGGTTGAGAAATGCTCCGGAAGATGCAAAACGCATTTCCGGCCGGGCATTGGAATCCCGGGCACTGGAGCTGTTGGAAGAGACCTGGAACATGCCGCTGGAGTCGGTCTACTCCATCGAGTTCGAGATGATCGAAGGGCGGCTCCCTTATTGGCATCAATCCTGGTATCCGCATGATGATCCGAAGTATCGCGACTACGAATGGCTGAAGCGTGTCCTGCGAAATGGCTATGCCCAACCCGGGGTGAAGACATCATGGCTTAGATTCTTGCGGCGGCACGATGTGAAAATTAAGCGGGAACTCGATGTTTTCCCCGTCGATCTGCAGACCGACCCTGCCGTGCGGAAGCTTTGGATCGCGTTCAAAAAGGAACACGCGCCTGCGGGCCGGAGCAGCCCTGTGGCCATGCGGGTCATCTGGCGTAAGTACCTGGAGAGTGAAGAAGTCTCCGACCTGCTCGAATTGCCTCCGGAAGAGGGGTTCGACGCAGACTTCTACAACCGAATCGCAGGAACCGACTATCCGTCGATGTTCGACACGCCTTTCCCCGTGCCGGCGGATGCGCCTGAATCACTCCGCGATTTGTGGGTCCGCTTCGTCGAGACCCGGTATCCCGTGCGATTAACTTCCGTGGAGGTCACGCCGCGGTTGAAACAGCAATTCGCTGATTTTCTGCGAACACGGCTCGGGACGACAGACAACGCGAACCGGATGCTCGGTACGAACATTCAAAGCTGGGAAGAAATTGAATTGTCCCCGACATCCACCGGGTACCGGGGCCGTGGCGCCCTGCGGGATGTGTGGTTCGATTTCGTGAAGTCTCTTCCGTTCGAGGACCGTGTCCTGACTTCATCCGAGCATGTGTTTCAGCAGTTTCTCGTGGACCGGTATGGAGCGCTGGAAAAAATAAATCAGACCTACAACTGGAATCTGCGGCGAATCGAGGAGGCATTCCCGCCGTTTGACATTGCCTACGCAGTGACGTACCTGGAGAACGAAGCGGCTTTCGGCTGGGCGCCTGCCCGGCAGAACTATGCGGGTGTGCTGACCTTTCTATTGAAGCGCGGCCGTGCAATCCTGGTCACCGGGTTGCTGGTGGCGCTGGCGATCTTCGCCACGCTGACCGTCAATCCTCTCGCTGCCTACGGCCTGTCCCGATTCTCGGTGCGCGGCAAGGACAAAATTATCCTCTTTTTCCTGGCCACCATGGCGTTCCCGGCCATGGTGAGCGCGATCCCCGCCTACCTGTTGATGCGCGACCTGAATATGCTCAACACGTTTTTCGCTCTGGTCCTCCCCTACGCAGCGAACGGGATGGCCATCTTCATCCTCAAGGGTTTTTTCGACAGCCTGCCGCAAGAGCTCTACGATGCCGCCACGATCGACGGCGCGGGCGAGCTGCAGATCTTCGCACGCATTACGATGCCCATGATGAAGCCCATCCTGGCCATTCAATCGCTCTACGCGTTTCTCTGGGCCTACAACAGCTGGGAGTGGGCATTGATTATTTGTCAGAAGAAGTCGATGTGGACCATGGCGGTCTGGATGTATCAGGCGGACAGGTCCTGGTGGGCGGATATGCCCTGGCTTGCGACCGCGGGCTACGTCGTGATTTCGATCCCGACGTTGTTGGTCTTTCTCTTTTGCCAGAAGATTATTCTTCGGGGGATTATCATCCCGTCGATGAAGTAACCGGCTACAACGCAAGTCACGCAACCGCCTCAATCAGGCCTTTCAAATAGCCCATGGCGAAAAGGTGCCCGTGCATGCCATAGCCGTCGCCGGGCCCCGGGTCGGTGGCCAGGTGCGGGACGTGATCTGTTCGCAGATGCCCGTCGAACCCGATGTCGTGATACGTGCGAATCAGGGCCGCCATGTCGGTCGGCCCATTGTCAGGAAAGGTCTCCACGAAATTCTCCGGCGTGCCGCGTACGTCCCGCACGTGAATAAAGTGAAGGTGCTCGGCGAACCTCCGCGCCACTGCGCCGGGGTCCTCCCCCATCTCCACGAAACAGCCCTGGCAGAGGGTGATGCCGTTGACCGGGCTGGGTACGAGGTCGACGAGCCGCTGAAAATTGTCGACGCTGCGCATGATGCGGGCGAGGTGGCACATGGGAGACAGGGGTGGGTCGTCGGGATGCATGGCCAGCTTGACCTCGGCCGCCTCTGCCGCGGGTACGACCTGCCGCAGGAAGTACGCCAAGTTGTCCCACACCTCGTCGTCCGACGATTCGCCGAGCTTGGTTCGCTCTTCATTGTCGAACGCCGACAAATCGAAGCTGCTGGTGAGGGCTCCGCCCCGCTCCGGGGTGTCAAACGATGTGCGCATGACCATCGCGTCGTAGTGAAGCTGCGGCATGAAGTTGTAACAGAGCACCCCGATGCCGAGCCTGCCCATGTTCCCGATGGCAACCTTGTACTGCTCGATCTGGACGTCCCGGCCGGGTCCGCCGGCGACGATCTGGTCCATGGGCGGACCGCCCTCCACCACCGCGACGCGCAAGCCGAACTGCCCGATCGATTTCCGAACCGAGTCCAGCTCGTCAAATGCCAGGGGCATGCCCGCCATGTCGTAGTAGACCAGGTCGTCGATCCCGATCTGCTTGAGCGCACGCAAATGGTCCTTCGCATGGCCCTTGGCAATTCCAGCGACCTTCATCGTCTCATCCTACTTGAGTTGCGGAATTCAATGATCGCTCAGAGCCGGCATTCCCTCTCCCCGGGGGGAGAGGGCCAGGGTGAGGGGGAATCCGAAAGAAACGCTATCTTCTTAAAGTCTATAATAACGCCCTCGCATTCTCTATAGAAAACTTCCGCAGCTCGTCCTCGCTGCACCCGGCAAGCGCCCAGTCCAGCGTCTCGATCCACCGTGGATAGATGCTGGCGAACGCCATGACAAACCCGTCGCCGTCATGAATCACCCGGTCGAACCCGAAACACTCGACCACGTGATCGATGTAGGGCTTCAGGTCTTCCTTCTTCCAGTTCTCGTGGTTCGCCTCGGTGGTTTTCCATCCAGCCCAACCTGTTGGCCGGTCTGATGCCGCGCCTCGCGCGCGATGAACCGGAAATCTACATCTGGATGTTCTTCAATGCCTGGGCCGCCTGTTACCGCTAGGAGATCGGCGCCATGGTAGAGCACCCGATGCCGGTCCTGGGCTATTCCAACGCCGCCCATTTCAAGATCAGCGACCAGGCGAACGCCGTGGCGTGGTTGCAAACCATGTTTGTCTTTGCTGAGCCCGACGCCCTGCACCTGGGGCGGGCGTTGCCGCGTTGCCTGCCTCGCTCACTCGACCCCCCCCAATGGGGATCTCCATCAGGACAGCCAATACAGACGTCGACGTTTTCATCGCTACTCCCCTTGTCTTGGCGCAGAATCCGACCCGCCGCTATTCGTTACTCCACGATTTCCATCAGCACGTCATCGAAGCATGCCGTTCCGTCGCCCTGGATCCAGAGTTCGGGAAGGAGGAGGTCCTGGTCGCCGGTGTCGAATTCGACGGTGAGTTCACACCACGTTCCGCCGCCCGGCGAACGCGCACTCGCGGCACGGTTGGTGACATTGGTGGCGCGGTACTCAATGCGCGCCAGCGCAATCCACGCTTCACCTCGAAGGTCTGTTGTGTCCACCCAGGCGGTCAGCCGGCATGTTTTCCCGGTTCCCGGCTGGGGATGCGCACCGACCGGGTGGGCGTTCACTTCGATCCGGCCGGTGGAACTGCCGGTGACGCCGAGACAGCGCCTCCCGCTGTGCCCCTTTCCCTCCACCCACGAGACGTGAGGAAACTCCCTGCCGTATTCCCAGAACGAATGGTACCCCGGCACATCCACGGGCGCAGACACCTCGAAGTCGCTCACCTCGCCGATGGTAAAGCCGGGATACGAAAACTGTTCTCGTTCCGTTTCCGTGATAAGAACCGGCTCTGCACTGTCCATGATGCTCTGCATCTCCGCCCTGGGCAGGTTCTCGAGCCGCACGCGGGCGGATGTGTGATACCAGCCGTTCTCGCGGTTTTCGAGTCCGCCCGGCATCACGACGAAATGCTCGTCCCGCCACATGCTGCAGGTGTGAAGCTCCATGGCCGGTGTCGCTTCCAGGACAGTCAGCATGGGATTGAAATCCGCGTCGGCACCGAAGCCGATCTGTCCCTGGTCGCGAGACAGGTACTTCACCCGGTAGGGCCCCACGATCATGCAGGTATAGACGCCGTTGTGAGGAAACGAACTCCACGTCCCGTCGAGGCCTTTCCAGACCGTGTGCGTGTAGCGTCTTCCCGACGCCTGGCTGTGGCAGGCTCCGCGCGGGTAGAAGTTCAGGAATTCCATGGGCCGGTGCTCGCGGTACCAGAAGTCGGCGCCGAATTCATACCGGTACTTCTGCTGCGCATCGTCCCATCCGATGTCAAACGTGTGCCGCGTGTGGTCTCCGTTATCGTGCGTGCCCAGCATTTCGAACTGAAGCCCGCCGTCGTCCCGAGGCGTCCAGTGCTGCTCGACTTTATCGGGCAGATACGCGCCGTCAGGGCCATGCCACCGCAACATGGCGTGCATATTGAAGTACGAGACCATGTCATAGACGCGCGGCACCTCGGGCACGGGACCGATCGCATCCTCGTCGGGGCCAAAGCGCACAATGTCCGCGACGAATGCAGCGGCAGACCAGAAGACAATCGGGCGGTCGCCGTCGTAGATCCATTTGCCGCGGGGATGGTCGGTGGTGCGAAGATTCAGGATTTTTTTGATTTTTGATTTTTGATTTTTGATTTCTTGCATGTCGACTCCCGGTTCTAAATCACAAGAGCTTTCTCAAATAGACCCTCACGAGAAAGCTCGTGGGGTCTGCCTAAGGTGACGCGAAGCAGATACCCATCGGGGTGCTCCATATTTCGTGCCGAATTACCGTGGATGAAGGCGTACTTGGCAATCCACCCAAGAGCAAATCAAAAATCAATAATTCGTAAGGACTACGACCAGATCGCTCGGCACAAATCCGGGCGTGTTTCCCACTCCCCACAGGGTGCCAGGGCCAATGCTGTGGAGCCGGTTGATATCTTTCCATCCACCGAGGAGCGGGGTCCACGACCTCCCACCGTCCCGGGTGTGGAACAAGGTGTGGTCATAAATCAACTTTCCAATGCCGTCAAATGGTTGGTCGAGGGCGGCCCAGCCGATTCCATTCCGCTGAAAGATCAGGTCGTTCAGCTCTTGATTGGCAGCAGGCGGTGTTCGTTGCCCCCACGTCTCGCCTCCGTCCTCGGTGTGGAGCAGAATATCCCGTCCGCCGATCCACCCTTCACGCGACGAGGGAAAGGAGAGGCTCATCAATCTGTTCGGGATCCGGGGCAGTTCAAGGGCCCTCCAGGTACGACCCGAGTCCTCGCTTTTGAGCAACACCGAACCATGGGAACCACCTCCGAGGGTGTAGCCCACGTACTCGGAATCGAAGTGAACGTCCCCGGGAAAGACCATGCGCCGGGCCTCGAAGTTCGATGGAAATGACAGGGGCCTCCACGGCCCGTCACGGAAGCGCCGGAAGGAGGTTCCGAACCTGGAAAGAACCCACACCGTATCGCTGGTTGCAACGACCTCCTGGACATCGGTAAGCCGTCCCTTCAGAAACTCCGCCCAGGTGCGGCCGCCGTCGGTCGAATGCAACACGGCCCCTGCGCCCGGTCCGCGCTGGTCTTCCACGCCGCCCAGCCAGATCTCCTCCGGGCCGGACATCCACACGCTATGCCAGGAGACCCATTCCTTACGCTCCAGTCCCGCCGGTGGACGGCGCGGGTATTTTGATGCCAACTCCCTCCACGAAAGCCCACCGTCATCGGTTCGATAAACGCCCATTACGCCGACGGCCACGCCGCGGTCGGCATTCCAGAACGACACATCGTAAAGGTTCTTTCGGACATTTCCCTTCCCGAACCCGCCGCCGCTCCCGCCGGTGGAGAGGATGTGGAATTTTTGATGCTTGATGGGCGATGCTTGATGGGTTGTCGCAGGGTTGGAAGTTCCCTGCCACTGGGACTCGCCGGCATATATCGGGAGGAGAAGCAGGAGGTGGAGCATGCACATCACGCGGCCGATTTGGACGGACATCGCAATCATGGCCGTGTGATCCGGAGTAGCGTGTGCAACAGGGTCTCGAGGACCCCGTGCTCTCCTGAATCCCTCGCGATGACGTAGTGTTGATGCAGGCAGCGGCCGGCAAAGTTTCCGGCATCCGGGAGACGCACAAACCAGCGTCCACGATACCAACCCAGATGATCACCGAATCCCAACCCATCTGCTTCGCCGTACTCCAAATGGATCCCGGCGGCGTCATCATCCAACCGTGCCAGGGCCACCGGTCCGAGTTTCGGCGTGGACGCGATCATGCTCTGTCCCGGCCAAGCCGGCAGCGCCTCGCGCACCGTGTAGCGGCTTTCCTCCATCATGTCCGGCGGCAACACCCCTGAGGTGCTGAAATGGCTGATCGTGACGTGATTGTCCTCGAAGCACTGGCGGGTATCCGCGAGTTCCATCTCGTGCGTGTATTCCTCAGGCGTGGCCAGTTTGCCGAATTGATCGCGAAACTGAAAATAAATATTGCTCATCGTCGGATGCGCGCCAAGTCCCGCATACAGCAACAGTTCGGTCGTTAACGCTTCAATATCCGCTTCCTCGCAAACCAGGTACCCGTCACAAACGAGCGGCCCATAGCTGACGTTCGGCATCACCTCCCGCGGCTCGACCAGCAGAAACCCCTTTATGTCATGGGGTGTGATGCCCACAGCCCCAGTCTCCTCCAGCATCCCGCGCTGGGCAAGGTAAAGTCCCGCCACTTGCAGCATGTGCGCCTCGTCCATCTCGCCGGGGCCGTCGAGGAGTTCCGCATGCCAGCGGCTCAACTCTGCTTTCGCAGCGGCTTCGCTGATTCCCGAAGCCCGCTCCTTGAGTTCATCGGTGGATCGCGCCAGG
Organism: Kiritimatiellia bacterium; assembly: GCA_963578625.1. Classification (GTDB taxonomy): domain Bacteria; phylum Verrucomicrobiota; class Kiritimatiellia; order SLOV01; family SLOV01; genus CAUZEO01. Next base: position 13,108 of record CAUZEO010000063.1, read on the forward strand.
ATCTCCACACCCAATCGCTCTTGACAGGCGGCAGTGAACCTGCGGATCTGCTCGTTTCGACTTTCGTCCGTTCCCGGATCGGCTACGATGAGCTTCGCGCCGCGAATGGCAAGACGGCGGCGCACGGCTCGGATTGATTGCTCTATTGTGTCCGGCAAATTAGCCGGCAAGAGCATGCCCCCGCCCCGTTTCAAGTCGTGGTAAAACGCCGCGTGGTAGGGGTGGTAGCCCCGGTGCGGATCGATGCACAATGCCGGGAGGCCTGCCCGGCACACCACATCCGCCACGGGAGTCGGGCCACAGGCCCTGGCCACGAAGACCACATCGAAGCCGGCGCCGGGTTGTAACGCGGCCGTGTCGACGACATCGAACGTGTCTGCCGGCGCAAGACTTTGGCGAACGGCATCCAGATGGCCTGGGGACGGCGGGGTATCCGTTGCGCTCAGGACCGCAGCATGAATGGGCGGTTCGAAATCAAGTCTGGTCGATGGATGTGCCATTGGGTTTCATGTCTATTCAAGCTCGAGAACCACTACCGACTTGGGCGGCAGTTGAACGAACCTGCCTTCTTTTTCAATTCGTGCGCCCGTGAAACGCTATATAGACTACCTACGGTTTCCAAGCATATCTTTCCAGTGCATCGCGATTCAATTCGATCCCCAGACCGGGTTTATCTGGCAACGGGATCACGCCGTTTTCCATGACAAGGGGTTCGCTTACCAATTCGCGGCGAAGGTGTGAGTCGCACATCTCGGCCGGCAGAAACTCAATGAAAGGGCAATTCGGGATCGCCGCCGCCATGTGGGCGGATGCGGCAATGCCGATTCCCGTTTTCCAGCAATGGGGAACCACCAGGCGGCCCCGATCCTGAGCCATCTGGCATACCCGCATCGCTTCCGTGAGCCCGCCGATGCGTCCGACATCCGGTTGCACGACTTGAACGCCTTTGTCCATCAGTTCGGAAAACTCGAATCGCGTATTTTGCCACTCGCCCAGGGCGATCCGCATGGGGGCTTCGCGGGTGAGGATTTCGTACCCTTCGAGATTGTCGACCCGCAGAGGGGTTTCCAGGAAAAAAAGATCCAGATCGTCCCACTTGCGTACGGTGCGCAGGCAGGACTCCGCGTCGAACCAGAGGTATTGCACATCGACCATCAACGTGAAGTCCGGGCCCACGGCCTCGCGGCAGGCCCGCACGATCTCGGTTGCCTGTTCGTCCGTGCCCTTCAGGCCGGAATGGTTGTAGGGGCCTGCAAGGGTGCACTCCAGCTTGGCGGCTTTGTATCCGTAGTCCTTGGCCTTGCCCGCCCATTCGACCAGGCTGCTGCCGTATTCGTCCACCGTGGATCCATAAGGCTGCAGCGACGCGTAGGGCGTAAGGTGATCGACGTGGGCTCCCCCCAGCAGTTTGTAGCACGGACGGCCAACGGCTTTTCCTTTAATGTCCCACAACGCCATGTCCAGGGCGCCCATGGCGCTGATCACGGCCCCCCGCCGGCCCGTCATACACGTGAACGTGTAAAGCTTTTCCCACAGGGCGCTGGTATCGAACGGATCTTCCCCCATGAGAAGATCCTTCATGCATAGATCCATGGTGTGTGTCCCGGGTGCCTCGATCGCGGCCTTGGCCACCCAGGGGCCGGTATCGGTTTCGCCGATTCCCGTGATCCCTTCATCGGTGTGAACGACCACGACGATGTCGTCCTGAGAGGAGGATGTCCCATCCGCACGAAAGCCGGGTGAGACCAGAACATGGACTTCGATGTCGGTTATTTTCATGCGCACTCCATTTTGCAATTCTTGGATTCTTTAGCTGATTGACTACCGTGGCCGAAAGCGGCAATCCTCAACGAAGCGACTCCGCCCGATGACGGACGGGGGCGCCTGATCGGAAACCGCGGTCTCATACGCCTTGATTTCTGATCCGCCCGGGGTCTGCAGGGGTCCGTCGGCCGACACATTTTCGAGCCAGCAATAGGGCGTGTCGATCGCCACGGCTGTTTCGCCCTGCGCGCCGCTTACCCGCACATCCTGAAAACGCGCCCATGTATACTCACGCACGCTCAACAGCGGATGCGCTGGGGGACCCGAGGTGCGGCGGATCGTTGTTTGGTAGGCTGCCGCGCAGGATCCGCCGCCCTTGACAAACTCCACGTAGGGCCCGCCGGCCTTGCGCCCGCAGTTTTCGATCAGGCAATGGTCGAGAAAGTTGGGTCGGCCCGTCGTGCTCATCATCACCACGCCGGCTTCGCCGCTGCTTCGAATGATGCAATCCCGAAGCACCGTGTGCATCCACAGGCCGTTCGGACGGTCCCCCTTCGCGTTCTTTGCGCTGCCGATCATCACGCCATGGATGTCCTGATTTTCAAAAATGCACTTCCAGAGAAACGTCTTGTCTACGAAGCGGCGGTTCCATCCTCCCGCGACGAAGCCGTAGTCCGCGCCTTCGAAACGACAGTTCACCAGGATGTTGCCGTTGTCGAAAGAGTCCGCGGCAAACCCCGCCACGGTTTGTGCCCGGAAAGTAACCGAATCGACGAGCCAGTTCGCCGTGTTGGGTTCAACGCGGACCCCGTGGCTGCCTCCCTGAAGAGTAAGGTCCATGAGAGTGCATCCTTCGGCGTAGAAGTCGTACGCGATTTCTCCCGGCTTTCCGTTCAGCGCGGTCTTACCGCGCCAGGGAAAATCGATCAGCGGTGCATGGGGGTCCTTTGCCTTCAGGATCGAGCGGTCCTGTCCCGCACCCAGTAAGACAAACCTGGGATATCGACCGGACCGGATCTCCGGATGGATCGGCGAGGTAATCAAGTAGGTTCCTTCGGGTACGTAGAGGATTCCACCCTCCGCCAGCGCCTCCTTGAATGCGTCGGTGTCATCCGTTTCGCCGTCTCCGGTTGCGCCGTAGTCGCGCACACTTCGCAGGCCCAGTTCGCCCCACAGGAACCGGCGTGCCGGTGGGCCCCAGAGATCGGGTTCCGAATTCCGGTCCGCTTCAAGCCCTGACGACGTCGGTCTCTCCAGATTTAAATAATGGGTCGTCTCGGCGGTTCGAAACTCGTCGGCATGATTGCCTTCCTCGAATTTGCTCGCGAGAATGCGACGCAGTTCCGACGGACCGGACAGGTTCAAACGTGCGGTGGAAAAATCCGTTCCCCAGACCGTCAATCGAGGATCGTCACTGTCGAGGCTCGGATTTTCCGCGTTTCCCGGTTCGATCAGAAAGCATCCGGCAACGCGGTGGTTCGTGCCGTTCAACCGAATTTGGGACCCGTCCCACTTTCGGTCTTCGTCTTTGCGCCAGGACAGGGGAGCAAGGTTAATCATTTCCAATGCCACATTGGCGCCGCCGCGGATGTCGAACATCGGTTCGAAAGCCATGTCGGGCAGCAAGGCGACGCCGTTGGCTTCGGTGCTCATCCCCCGCATCGTGAGATTCGAAACTTTCGGCGCCTGGATGACGTACCCCATGTTGCAGTGGACGGTGTTGTTCAGCAGCAGGCAGGAGCTGTCTTCGGTGGTATCGAAGAAGAAGCCCACCAGGTTCGGAGCGTGGGTCACAATGGTGCGAAGGACGGCCAGGTTGCGCATTCGGCCCTCCACCGCGATGCCGGCGATGCCGGCGGTAAAGCTACCGCCGATCACAGTCGAGTCTTCCACGTCAGTAAAAAGAATGCCGTGGCTTGGCCGGCCCTCCCACAATTCGGCATGAACCGTCAGCCATCTGCGATACATCTCCTGGTCCGGCAGGTAACAAGTCTCCGAGGGACCGTTGATGTTGCAGCGTTGAAAATAGATATGCTTTGCCTTGCCACCATGTTGGTGAACCGCGGCCGGCGGCCCGCCGTCCAGTTCAAGTCCCCAGAAGCTGATCCCGTCCACGTCGCCCGCCAGTTCAATGGCCGGCACATCACTCGCCTTGAGGATTGCCTGGATTCCTACGACATCGATCCCGCCGGGAAGCCGCAGCGGTTCTTTCGTCAGATACGTCCCGGGTGGAAAGTAGAGCGTGTCGACCCCTTTCGCCGGTCGCAACGCCGCCACCGCCTGCTTCAGAGCTTTCGTGTCATCCCGGGTGTCATCGCCCGCCGCGTCAAAATCTGTTACGTCGACGATCGACCGCTCGGTGGTTCGGGGTATGGACTCTCCCGCCTGGACTTGCGCAACGACCGTCGTAGCCACAAGAAGAATAAAAATGGGCAGGAGGGACGAAGCCGGTGCCGCCGCCGGTGGCGCAATCCGAATCAAATTCAAAATACCGAAATTCAAAAACATAACCTAAATCCTGCGATGTAGGAACGGTGCTCCATTCCCGCTCAATTCGGGCTCCCTTTTCCCATTTCCCGCCCATAGTACACAATCATATTCGCCACTGAACAATTTCGGGTACGTGTTTGGCGTCTTTACAAGCAGATACAAGTTCGGTGGGCTCCGAAATGTGCAAAAACATTCCGCGTCGAGCCTGGCGCACCGTGCTAGGTGTGCGGCGAAATAAATTGATCCTTCCCGCCATACCCCGTCAACGCGTGCGAATCCTGCCCCACTCCGCGGGCCTCACTTGCGCTTCGTTGTAGGCATCACTCACCAGTCCTGTGTCCCGCGTTGCCCAATGCATGCGCAAGCGGTTGATCGTTCCTTTCAGGTCGGAATAAACGACGCCGAAATCGCCGCGGAAATCTTTCCCGGGTTCCGGCAGGAAGCCCAGTTCGTCCAGCGGAATGGAGGCTTCCAGCGTGTATCCGCTTTTCGTCAATCGGGTGGCGATCCGGGCGCCCGCGATCACCTTGAATTCGTCGACCCGCAGCGCGCCAAGCCCGGAAGAAATTTCGATCCAGGTGTTCGTGCTGTCGCTGACATAGTTATAGAGCACCGCAACGTGCTTGTTCTCCTTTTTTGCCAGCAGCAGACGCCAGTCGCCGCGTTGGACTTTCGAGGATGTATCTTCGACGTCCCGTAGCGTCCCCAGCTCGAACAGCACGCAGTCCCCACTCTTGAACAACTCGTTGATGCCGTGGCGTCCTGAATTGCGCAACGGGGAGTCGTCGTGGACGGAATAAAAGAGGTAGAGGTTGGTATCGTCGTAGGAGACCGTGGCGGTGGCCTGGTGGGCATCATCCTTCCTGAACCGGGCCACGGCCTCGGTGCCCGAATCGTACTCGTTACCGATTCCATCAATGGTGACGGCGGAGGTGGGTCGGCCCATCCGAACGAAGAGGGCTTCCTGCTCTTCGGTAGCGGAGCCCGGGCTGGCCATCGCTTGTGCCTCCGCGTACGCCTCGGGAGAGAACGAGATCTCGATGTCGGCAAGGCGCTTCGCCTCGTCCAGCCCGGTCAGCTCGTAGATGCAGTTGCCGCCCGCACTATGATGCTCGCCT
>CAUZEO010000064.1:0-17966 GCA_963578625.1 Kiritimatiellia bacterium
GGGGAGGGATCCTGCATCCATGCCCTGCAGCCTTCCATAATACCGCAGGATTTCCCGGACGCGTGCGTGGCCGGGAAGTTGTGCATCCTGGGGGAGGAGAGACACGCGGCCTCCGTGTATCGCGGGATGGAAGAAGCCCAGGCCGAGAATGTTGATCTCTCCCCCCTGGATCTTGAGGAGACCCATCATGGCCGCGAGTGCCGTTGTTTTTCCGGCGCCGTTGCTGCCCACCAGGGCGAAGGTGCTGCCGCGAGGAACGGAGAGATTGAGTCCATCGAGCGCGACGCGTTTTCTGTACTTCTTCACCACGCTTTTCAATTGGAGGGCCGTGCTCAGAGATCCCTCCTCGAAAAGAAAACATGTCCAACTGAAAAGTACAGGAAGCCGAGGGCGGGCAGGATGATCAGTCCGGGGACAAGGTGCGCGAAATCCGGATGCCAGAGCGCCATATGATTGCCCCTCGGGGTGAGGAGGTAGGTGATGTCCAGAATGCGGAACCATCCGGGCCCCCGCCAATGGCCCGACGCGGTCGCTACTCCAGTGAGGATCGTCATCATGACCAGCGCAATCCCGGTGGCAATGACCGGTGATCGCGAAAGTTGGGAAACGCCCAAAGCGAGTCCGATATAGGCAATCGCGTAGACCCACGCTTTCAAACCGTACGAAAGGATTGCTGTAAGAGAGTGAACTTGATCAAAGGAAGGCATCCTGATGAGGCCCACAACCCATGCGGCCACCGCGCTGAGCAGGAGGGCAGCAAGCAATAATACCGACTGGCCGGCAAACTTTCCGCAGCACCAGCTGCCCCGGGTCGTTCTAAACAAGACGAACCGGGCCGATGACGTGCCGACTTCTTCAGCGATTCTCGGCGTGCTCATTAGAATCACGAGTAAGGGAGTGAATGACAGGGCAACCCAACCGAAGAAAATCGCCAGCGGAGGGATGGAAAGGAGTTGCACGGCAAGCTCGCGATCTCCAATTAGGCCGGTCAGCATGTGGCGGAAGTGATCGGAATTCCACAACGCGCGAGTCACGCCGCCCGCCTCACCGTAGGGGACCAATCCCATGGCCTCGACGAGTTCGTCCTCGATCCTGTGGAGAGAGTAAACGAACAGATTACAGGCGGCGATGGATCCGAGGAGGTAGAGAAGTATCAGCGTTATCGCGCGTTTGCTTCGAAATGCGTCGACGATCTCGTGCCGTGTGACAATCAGGAATTGTAGAAACACGCGCATCAGTCGAACTGAAGCGTATCTTCCAGCCCGGCCAGCGGCATGGCCACGAGGGGGTCGATGTAGTCGACAAGCTGGAACTCGTTTCCGGCATCGTCACTCCAACTCGGCGGCATGGATCGGTTCAACTCATCGTAGGTGAGCACCAGCGCGTCCGTGATTTCGTTCATCATGCGGAGACCTGCTTCGCGCGCAGGGACAGAATCCTTATTCAAGGTCGCGGCCCATTTTTCGATTGTGCTCTCGAGCCGAATATTCATGGCCTCTACCAAAATGTCGAAACGCCCCGACTCTTCTTCCGTTGCGTTAATGTTCGTAAGGAATGAGTTGCGGGCGATGTCAGACCGCATGCCCCAAAGTTCGGCAGCCTGCTCGATTCTCTTTTCGAAGGATTCCGGTTCATCGGGGACCTCTGCTTCATTCTCAGCTTCCGGTTCCTCGCCTTCTTCTTCGGTGGTGGAGGCCTCCGATGGTTCGATCGCGCCCTCATCAGCAGACGATTCCGCGTCCGACTCGCCATCGCCCCGGGATGACTGCGGATCCGGCTTATCCGGGACGTTAAGCATCTGGGTGATGCCGCTCAGCGAGGGGTTCCCGCCGTACGCGCGTTCTTCGAACTTGTGTTCGAGTTGGGCTATCTTTTTCTCAAGGGCGTAGATGTCGGACCTTGGAGCCCATCCTCCCAATATGTATCCAACCACAAGGGTCAATACTGCGATGCCCAGTATTTTCATGGTAACGATCTTGGGCAGGCGCAACGAATAAGTGACTTGGTGCTTACGGCATACCCGAGGGAATAAGGCTTTCCATGTTCATGCCCAACACGGCCACCATAATAATGGCCCCGACTATGATCAAGACGGTCAATACAATGCCGATGATGAAGAGAATACCGTACAGCATCATGTACTTTTTGATCTTTAGAAGAAACAGCTCGGTCGCTGCGTCCACTTGAACGATGCCGACCAGCGCGGACTTGGCGCCGAAGCAGGCCGTGCCGATCAGGATGAATAAAACGCCCATGGGAATATACAGCAGGGGTGCGACAACAGTGAGGACCATGAGCAGACCACCAAGACAGGTCAATGCGCCGTAGATGATGTGGATGACTCCAACGAATTGAAGCCAGCCCCCCAGCCCGGGGGGTACCTCGTATTTGCCGGCAGCGACCGGTGCTGCCAGAAGCGCTTCCATTTCGCCACCGAGCGCCGGCAACGTGTTGTACGGTTGCCAGTCTGTCATTCCTTCCGACCACACGAGGTCCGTCGGATTTATTCGGCCGGAATCTACCAATGATTTTAGTTCGCTTTCTGGCACGGGTCCGAGCTTCTCGGTTCCGTTTTTCACGTAGTGCCACATGGATTCCATGAAAATGCCCTCCTTTGATCCCTGGTGCGGGTCGTATTGATTTCCATAACTATAAACGGCCCGCTCGAGTCAGAAAAGACCGAAAGTGAACGTTTCTCCCGTGCTTGGTGACGTAAGAACCAGGCAACCTTGAAATGTACGATCCGCTTTTCTCCATGAGGATGCGCTCCGACTTCGACCTGATCGAGGAAGCCACCGAAGTCCGCAAGATCACCGGGTACATACCGGATACTCCCTTTCTGTACGACCTGCTTACTGTTACCGAGTTTCTCCGCTTCACTGGCGATCTGTACGGTCTCGGGCGCAACGGGTTCGTGCGGGAGACCGGAGAGTTGATCGAGTTTTTCGGGTTGGAGAATCACCAGGGCAGCCTGATAAAAGACCTGTCACACGGCCTGCGCCAGCGGCTTGTGTATGCGGCAACTCTGCTGCAGAAACCACAGATCATGTTCGTGGATGAGCCATTCGTAGGATTGGATCCGCGCAGCATTCGAGCAGGGGATTCGCGTTCCTGGGGTTGCTCTTGTCATGGGTCGGCGTTTTAAACATCCTTGTCCGCCAATTCGGCGTTTGTTTTTTTTATGACGGCTGGCAGAAAGTGCTTGCGACCGAGCCACAAAAAGGACAGGACCAGCGGAACTCCAGCCCAAAATTTGAACTTTCTATCGGATATCCAATACTTTGCTAAAATTGTTGCGCTGCGGATAAACAGCGTGTACCCTATCGAGATAGTGTAGTATTGAGATGGCTAAGACATTGGACATTGATGTATCCGAGCTGAGCAGCTGGCTTGAACCTCTTTCCGCAACGGAGAGAGTACGGCACGCCTACGACATTTTTGGTGAGGATCTGATTCTCAGTACCAGCTTCGGTCCTACGGCAGGAACGATGCTGAAGATCGCGACTGATGTATACCCTGGCATCCGCGTCATTACGGTGCGCCACGGCTACGAATCTCCGCTTACCCTCCAGATTGCGGACCGCCTCACTCGTGAACTCGGATTGAACCTCAGAATATTTTCCGCCCCCAAGATGCTGATCCCGGAAGAGGGCACGCAGGAGTTCGACGAGTTCAGGCGTAAGATCAAAATTGAGCCGTTTAAAAAAGCACTTTCGCAGGAGCAGCCTCGTGCCTGGTTGACGGGTGTGATGCGGGACGAAACGGAAGAACGGAAATCTTTCGATTTCGCGACATTCCGCGACGGCCTGACTGTTGTCTATCCAATCCTGGATTGGGCGCCTGATAGCGCGGCGGACTACTGCTACGACAACGGCATGCCCGTAAACCGCACGTACTTCGATCCCGCCAAGGGTCTGAATCAGGCCAAGGAATGCGGCCTGCATCTCGGTGACATCGGCAACAGTTGGACTGCTAGCGGACTCTAAACCCACCCCAGCGTGGAGCCATTCGTGGGCAATCCCTGCGACATTCGTTTCGGTAGCCATTCCAGGAGTTCTTCCCTCGATCCGGCAGCTCTTTCAAGTTGTGCATCGTAGGCAATCTTCAGCCACTGCCCGACTTGGGGGCCTTCAGGAACACCCAGCGCCATGATGTCCCTGCCCGAAATCCACCGCTCGGGCAAGACCTCTTTGGGCGGCATCTCTGCGGCGAATTTCTTTAGAAAGGTGTAGTTCGAAATATCCCCGTGGCTGCAAAGGCAGTCAATACGGTGCAGCTCCAGCTCGTCCTCGAACCTTTGTCCTCCGACCAGCCGGCGGAGGGTCGATTGCTTCATCCTGGGCACATCCATGAATTTCATGTGGTTACTGACGCAGTGAGCCACATCTTCGACCTGGCTGCGTGAGAGGCGCAGCCGCTCCAGGATGGACGTGGTCATCTCTGCGCCGATATTTGCGTGCCGGTTGAATCGAATTCGCTCGGAACCGTCGGGTTCAATGGTGGTGGCCGCGGTGACGGGCTTGGCGATATCGTGAAAGAGAATGGAGTAGGCGAGAGTCAGGTTTGGATTCTCCATCATATCCAGCATCATCATCGTATGCGTGAATACATCTCCTTCCGGATGAAACTGGGGAGGTTGTTCCTGCTCCCGCATCGCCGCGACTTCGGGGAGGATTTGCTGGAGAAGGCCTACATCCATCATAAGATGGAGCGCTTTACCGGCACGCGGAGACTCGATCAGAATACGCGACAGCTCCTGCTCGATTCGTTCGATGCTTATTTTTTGAATTCCATTCGCGTTTCTCCGGATGGCGGCGCGTGTATCCGGATGCAGAGAGAACTCGAGGACGGAGGAAAATCGTACCGCCCGCAGGAGGCGAAGGTAGTCTTCCGCGAGACGCAGATCGGGATCGCCGATGGTCCGGATCAGTTTCTCTTTCAGATCGGCGCGGCCCCCGACATGGTCGATAACCTGATCTTTTTCCGGATCATAGAACAACCCGTTGACGGTGAAGTCGCGACGATTTGCGTCTTCCTCCGGGCCGGAGAAGGTAACTCGATCGGGGTGTCTCCCGTCCGTGGTCCCTTCCTCGCTCCGAAACGTAACGACCTCGAATCGCGAATCACCCTCCTCAACCTGAACGACGCCGAAGGACTTGCCGATTCTCCGACTCACGGAGAACAGTTCTTCGACAACATCGGGGGTTGCATTGGTTGCAATGTCTATGTCCCTCGCGTTGCGATGGAGAAGCCAGTCGCGGACACACCCTCCAGCGAAGTAGGCTACAAAGCCGTTCTCTTGCAGGTTGCGTACGACGGCCCGGGCGTTTCGAGTGGCGCTGTCGTCGGATATTCGCATTGCGCGCGAACCTATCCGGGAATGTTCAGTTTTTCCATCCGATAGCGTAGAATTCTTCGCGTAGTTCCGAGTAATTCCGCGGCTCTGGTCTGAATCCCGTTGGCGTCCCGCAACGCTTTTTCTACGAGCTGCCTCTCGAAAGCGTTTACAGCATCCGACAAATTAAGCGCGCTGCTGAGGCGCATAACGGCCTCTTCGCAAGGTAGCATTCGAACGTCATCCGGGAGGTGTTCCAGCCGGATGGTGGCGATATCCCTGTGCAAAACCATCATTCGTTCGACCACGTTGCGCAGTTCCCGGACATTTCCGGGCCAGCCGTAGCGGCAGAGTTGCTCCATTGCTTCGGCATCAAAGTCCTCGACGTCGCAGTTTATCTCCGACCGAAACTGGTTGAGGAAGTACTTGGCCAGGACGGGGATGTCCTCATGCCGGTCCCGCAGGGGAGGTAGGGAGATCGGGACCACGCTCAAGCGGTAATAGAGGTCTTCCCGGAACGTCTTGTTTTTGACGGATTCTTTCAGATCGACGTTTGACGCGGCCACGATTCTCGCGTTGGTGTGAATAACGCGAGTCCCGCCGACCCTCATAAATTCACGTTCCTGGATTACTCTGAGCAGTTTTACCTGGGTGCTGGCGGACATTTCACTGACTTCATCGAAAAAGAGAGTGCCGGCCCCGGCGAGGTCGAACCGCCCTAGCTTCTGCCGGTCGGCGTGCGTGAACGCGCCCTTTTCATGCCCGAAGAGTTCGCTTTCCATCAGCGACTCGGGCAGGGCCCCGCAGTGCACGGGAACGAAGGGTTCTTTAGCGCGATTGCTAAGTGCATGCACCAGGCGGGCCACCAGTTCCTTGCCGGTTCCGCTTTCGCCGGTGACCAGCGTATTTGCGTCCGATTCCGCTGCTTTACGGGCGTCTTCCAGGGCCTCGCGAAAGGTGCCGGATCGCCCGATAATTCCGTGAACCGGAAATTCCTCCTCGATCTGATCCTGAAGATTTTCGACGTGCCGGTGTAACGAATTGCTATCGAGGGCGCGTCGGGCGACCCGGCGGATCTCCTCGATATCGAAAGGCTTCGTGATGAAGTCAAACGCGCCCTTTTGCATCGCCTCTACGATCGGGCGAACCGAGGTTGATGCGCTGACCATGATGACCGGCAGGTCAGGGTACATCGTGCGCGCCTCAAGGAGAAATTCGATCCCGTCCTTCACCGGCATGACCACGTCAAGGAGCAGGAGATCCACGCGCTCCGCGTTCAGAACGCTGGAGGCCTTGTCGGCGCTCTCCACGGTGGTGACTCTGTAGATTCCTTTGAAGATCGCTCGAAGCGATTCCCGGCTGCCGATATCATTATCGACGATTAACAAATGTTTCATCGTTCTGCTCCTTGTGCGACCCGTTGCATGCTAACGGGAAGTGTTACCACTACCTGGGTACCCCTCGGCGCGGTTTCGATCTCAATGCTACCGTTGTGATCGATGGCGATGCGCTTGGCAATCGGCAACCCAAGTCCCATTCCGCGTGGCTTCGATGTACAAAACGGAGAAAACACCTTGTCGCGAAATTCCACGGGGATGCCTGGGCCGTTATCTGTGATTGTGACTACGACCGCATCAACCCCTTTGCCTTTTCGGTGCTTGACGCTGATGTCGATTTTCGAATCACCCTGATCGTAGGTTGCCTCGAAAGCGTTCGTGATCAGGCTCGAAAAACATTCCGTAAGCGCCTTGGTGTCACCTTCGATGGCCGCAAGACCCGGATCGAAAAAGGTGTTGATGGAGATTCCGTCGGTGTGTTCGTGTTCCAGGGCCTTACTGATGCCCTTTTCCAATACTTCTTCTATTTGGAGGCTGGAAAATCGAAGTTTAGGCGGGTTCGCGAAATCGTTGATCTGCTCGATGATTCGGTTCAGTTTATCGACTTCCTGGCTGACGATGGTCCCGAATTCACTGCGGAACTCCTCGTCCTCGTATCGTTCAGGCAGTAGTTGCGCGAAAGTTTTGATTGCGACCAATGGATTCCGTACTTCGTGTGACATGCTTGCGGCGAGGTCGTTCCAGAAGCTGGCGCGTTCCACCTGCTCCTGCTTCTTTTCCAGTTGGCGCTTTTCAGTCACATCATGAATCATGGCCACTGCACCCAGACAGGCATCCCCATCCATGAGCCGGTGCGCCTCAACGACGAGCACGTGGTTGGAGCGGTAGTCCATCCACTCTTTCGGCGCCACGGTAGGGGAGAACCGAACAGCCCGTAGCAGCACATCGGCGATACGGCTTCCCAACCGGGCGACCTGCTGATTCAGAACGCTGGAAGCCTTCACGTTCAGGCACTGTTGGGCCGCCTCGTTGACGGTTCGCACATACCCGTTGGTGTCAATGCTCACGATGCCGGTGGGGATGGACTGCAGCAGCGTTTCCGCCATCGTTTTTTGAAGGGCGATTTCTTCGTACAGCAGGGCGTTTTCGATCGTAGTGGTGATCTGCTCCGCCATCACAACCAGTTGTTCCAGGTCGTGATAGTCGAAGGGCAGCCCCGTTCCGCGATTGCCGAGAAACATCCAGCCCAGTAATTTGGTTCGGCCCTGAAGGGGGAGGATGACTTCGGCCCCGACGCCATCCAGTTCCTGCTTCAGCATCATCCGGGTGCTGTATTCCGGAATGTGGTCCAGGTTGCCGCGGGTGATCTGGCACCCCTGCGTTCGCAGCCAGTGCACCAGCGCCTCGTCATCGTCGTATGTGACCTCATGCGTATCTTCCATGCACCGGATTCCGGCGTACATGACGTAGGTCGAGTCTCCTCGAGCCTTACAGAAAATTCCGGCACGCGATACGAGTGCGGAACTGGCAACACTCTCCACGATATTCTCCATTAGTGCCTGGAGATTGTTGATATGCCGAAAACTTTTGGAAAACGGTGCGCCTGCCTGGGATCGCGATGATTTTGCCGCCTGCGCCGCGGATGCAGGGGCGGGTAGCGCAGAAGCCGACCTGCTCACCTGGTCTCGAAGGCTGGCGTTTTCGATCTGTAATTGGAGGAACCGGTAAGCGCGTTTCAATAGCGCCTGGAACCGGGTCCGCACCAGGGGGATTTCCTCGGTCGCATAGACGCCCTGGCGTTCAGCTTCCAGCATGGGCTCCGAGCGAGGAACGCCCAGCGCGATTACCGCGATATCGTGGCGGTTGGATACCACTTCTCCACAGGAGGATAGGGCATTTTCCACCCGGAGATCGATGACCAGCACGAAGTGAGTCAATTGGTGAAGCTGGGCATCCAGCCGCTCAATCGAATCAACCTGCCGGACTCGCATGGATTCCACGGCATAGGCCTCAATCTGTTTCAGAAGATCATCGTCCCGGGAATAGAGGACGCATACTGATGAGCTTTGTCTCATGCGAGGACCTCCTTGGAGGTAAGCGGGAAGAAGAGGTGGAAGGTCGTTCCCACGTCCGGCTGGCTTTCCACATCGACGAGTCCATTGTGCTCTTTAATGATCCCGTGGGCGATCGAGAGACCGAGTCCGGTCCCATGAGATTTTGTGGTAAAGAACGGGTCAAACACCTGGCTGATCGATTCCTTGGAAATTCCGCAGCCGGTGTCTCTAACCATGAGATGGATGTAGCCGGTCTCAAAATCGTCGCTCGCTTGCTCCCGGACGTGCCACGGAGGTTCCTCGTGATCGGTTAACACCGTCAGAGTTCCGCCAGGCCCCATGGAATCCACCGCATTAAACATGAGGTTGATGAGGGCCTGGTCCAGAAGATTCTCATCCGCCTCGATGAAGGTGTCTCCGGTTCCCAGGGATAGTTCGAATTGGATATTTTTCAGTTTCATCTGTTCCTGCATCAGGCAGATCGAATTCTCGATAATGGCATCCAGCGAACCGGCTGTGAGATTCGCCTTGGCGGGCCGCGCGAAGTGGAGGAGTTGGTTGACAATGCGGTCGATCCGTTGCACCTCCTGGCTGACCAGCCCGGCAAACGTATCCCGGAAATCGGCGTCCTGGTATCGCTCCGGCAGCAGTTCGGCAAACGTTTTGATGGTGACCAGTGGATTCTTGATTTCGTGCGCCATGCCCGCGGACAAGGTGCCGATACTGGCCAGCCGATCTGATCTTCGCACCAGCAATTCCAGCTTTTTGCGTGCAGTCAGGTCGGAAACCACGAGAAGGGCGCCGAGCGGATCGCCGTGAGCGCTGTGGAACAGCGAACTGCCCATTCGAATGGGAGTCAGCTCATCATCATTCTGCGAAAGAATCGCCTCTTGGTCCGTCACCTGTACGCCGGACTGAAGCGTCAGTCGAAGTGTATCCGCAAAAATTTGAGGCATGCAGGAGAGCGGCTTTCCAAGAATGTTGTTTCCGACCGTTCCCGTGATGCGCTGAGCCTCGCGATTGAACACGGTGACCTCGCCTTCGCGGTTGACCGCGATCACGCCGCTCACCAGGTTGTCGACAAGGATGTCGTTGTAAATCCTGTTGTTTTCTACTTCAGTGTAAAGATTGGCGTTTTCTAGGGCCACGGCGAGCTGATTGGAGAGGATTTGTAAAGCGTCCTGCTCGGACGAACTGTAAATGCGGCCAGACAACCGGGGCCCGAGAAGAATACTCCCCAGGAGCCGCCCTTTGAAAAAGATGCCGATTGCGAGTTGCACTCCGTACTCATCCATGGTCTGGGAAACGCTTCGAAGCGAGGCCGTGGGGCGCATCCTGCGCAGAGAGTCCCTGGTAAGCGGCTCCTGATGATGAACCAGGTGGCGGACCAATGAGTTTGATGAATCGAGTTGGATTGTATTCGCGCGGCTCGGGCCGCTCGGTGGAATCCACTCACTCAAGATATCCCGATCGACCAGGAGGATCTTACTTCGCTCCGCGTCGATACCCGACTGGTCGAGAATCTTGACGAAGCGCTGGAGGATGGCATCGGTCGTCGATATCGCGGCGAAGATCTCTTTGGCCTGGTCGGCGATTTTCCGGATATCGGTGGAACCCGGATTGATAAACAGACGGCGGGAGAATTCCTGCAAAACGCCATTCACGGGCGACATCGAGAACGCGAGAGTGACCGCCGCCAGCAGGTGGGGGATGAGATCGCCGTCAACAAATGAGCCCATCATCAGCCTTGAAACGAAAAAAATGAGAGCGTATAGCGTCGAGAGGTATCCCGCGAGAAGCCCGTACGCCGTAAATCGCTGCAGCAAGTTGGATACCGAAAGGATTCGCTGCGTAGCGATGCCGTAGAGGATAATAAGGTTCATCGGGATCGTACCCAGCGGGCCGAACGGCAGGGTGTTGAAATCTTTCAACAACAACGGCACCGCCAGTGATAGGACGGTTGCAACGACGAGGCAGGATGCCAGGCCCAGCATGGCGTACTGTAATTCGGCCTTCTGAACGCCGGTCAGCTTGCGGAGTTTCCTTACGAAATAGCCGAGCGTAATGAAGAAGCAGAGGATGACATACCCATTGACAATGTGGAAACCCACCGCACCAATGGGTACCGGAAACGGATTTTCCGCGTCCGGCATCGTTACCCCTGAGATGAAAAACGGCGCAAACGAGAGCAATCCGAAAATCTGGGTGAGAACGATAGGATAGAAGGCCCGCCTGAAAACGGTTCTGAACTTCGTGTCGCCCGAAGAGATTGAGATGCACAGCAGCTGGAAGGCCACCAGGAAAAAGGCCGCGACGTAGGACGCGATGCGCATGAACATCATCGCATTTTCCGGAGTGGTGGAGGTCACGATCAGGTAGACGCTCATCGGCCAGCAGCCCATTGCCACCGCGAAGAGAGAAAACATCATGTTCTGCAGTCGGTGGCGATTGGACAGAAAGCCGCCGGCCGCGATCAACATGTTCGCGATAAACGCAAAAAGTAGTAGGGAGGTTGTCCCCAAGGAATCAGCTCGCTTTCTTCAGGATCATGCTCGCATTGCCCCGGCCGATCCCATGTGCATTGATGAGCATGCGGGATACGTCGGCAAAGCGCGGGGTAAGAGGGATGTAGTCCAGATCGCAGTGTTCGTCAGGCAGTTCGAGATTTGCGGTGGGCGGAAGCATCTGGTGTTTCAGTGTAAGTGCGCCGGCAATAACCTGGTGCGCGCCGCCCGCGCCCATGGGGCAGCCTGTGACGCCCTTGATGGAGCTGATGGGTACTTCGTAGGCACGATCCTGGAACACCTCTTTGATCATTTGTGTTTCGACGATGTCCATTTCACTATCGCTTGGACCGTGGGCGCTGATGAAATCGATCGATTCAGCCTGGGTTGCGCTGTTTACCATCGCGCCTTGCATGGCACGCAACATGCCGGTGCCTTCTTCGCCTTCGAGCGGATCAGCGCAGCCATTGTAGCCGAGTACTTCCGCATAGGTAGCGGCGCCGCGTGCTCGCGCGCGATCAAGGTTCTCTAAGACCACGATGCCGGCGCCTTCGGCCATCACGCCGCGGTCTCGGCGCTTGTCGAAGGGGCAGCTCGAGCGGTCTGGTTCGTCATTCATCGTGCTGCACTTCTTGCAGCGGAGCATGGTTTCAATGACATAGCGGGTGATGGAAGCATCCGCGCCTCCCGCAAGGACGATATCCGCGTCTCCTGCTCGAATCATCGACGATGCCAGTGCGATCGCGTCGAGGCCCGACACACATGCGTTGGAGACCGTGATGAGTTTTGCCTGAATGTCGTAGAGATAGCCGATCGCGGATGCGGCGGCGTTTGGCAACGATGCGCTGGAGGTGAATGGGCTGGGGCTTTTTCCGAGAACATCCATGGAACTGGTGCACACGCCCAGCACGACGGGAAGCGTTTCTTGTGATCGCAACTCGGCCGGTGAGATCCTCGCGTCTTGCAGCGCTTCCTGGGCGGCGACCACTGCAAGCTGTGCAGAACGAGCCATTCGCTTAGGGCGCATCGTCGAGTCAAGATGATCGCATGGATTGAAATCGGGAACCTCTCCCGCAACCCGGCACGGAAGATCATCCGCGTCGAATAACGTGATGGGACCAATCCCGCTCGCACCCGCAAGAAGCGTGCGCCAAAACTCGTCTCGACCCTTGCCGTTCGCAGCAAGAATTCCGACTCCACTGATTACAACCCGTCCAAGATAACTCATTGTCGCCTCGTACAAATTTGCCCACACAATAGTTTAACGTTCAAATTTGTACAGAACAAATTGTTAAAAAATCTGTTTATAAGTTCTTGATAGCCTCCGGAAAGCCCTCTGCCCGCGCGGTTTCGAAAATGGATTAAATAGCCTTACATGCAGATCTGTTTATAACTTGTGTACAAATATGTTCATGGCTTCTGTCGGATGTTCATTTATGTGCAGGTAAAAGCACCAAATATTGTGGTAGTTCGACGAGGCCATACAACATGTTTGAATTTGATTGATGGCACAACTCGTGCTGCCTCGTCCCAGGTTGTTTTGTGCAGGCGGGGTGAACGGTACAGGCGAGACAAATTCTCCCGGATGGGAGGAGGAGAGAGTAGTATGAGGGAAAGAGAGTTGTGGATGGCGGTACGTGCCTGGTCCAGCCGGGTATTGGTGCTCTGCGGGTTGTGTTTGTGCCTGGAGAGCGTGTTGGCAAATGGATTTCGAAATCCACCTGAGGGTGCCGCGGCACTAGGCCGAACGGGTGGAAAGATAGCCCTGACGGAAGACGCTTCGGCGGTTTCACACAATCCCGCGAACGTGGCATTGATTCCGACGAAAGACTATGTCGAGTCCCTGACCATCATTCTGGCGGAAACGGAGTTCACTTCCAAGGACGGCAGGCATGGTGAAACCTCGGGGGATGTGGCCTGGATTCCCACCGTGTTTTTCACCAGTCCGGCCACCGTGATGGGAAAGGACGTTTTCCTGGGCATCGGACTGACGTCGCCGTGGGGGCAATCCACCGAGTGGGATGAACACGGCCCGTTCGAGTTCGTGGCGCCGCATTTCGCCGAGCTCCGAACCATTGCACTGACGCCCACCGTGTCGTTCAAGGCCTCTGAGAAGGTCCTGATCGGGCTGGGTCTGGACGTCGCCTATTCGGACGTCACCTTAAATCAGCGCTATGCCTGGGGCACGGTAACCGGCGACCCTTCCACGCCGCCGGGCAACGTAAGCCTCGAAGGAGACGGCGTCGGCGTCGGCGGTCGATTCGGCATTACCTGGCTCATGACGGATTCTCAACGTCTTGCGTTCACTGCGCGCACGCGCATGAATGTGGACTATGATGGCAATACCAAGGTCTTGGGTATTCCGTCCCCGGCTGAATTGCCCGGACCGCTCGGCGCCATTGTCACGCCTCGAAGTAATTTCGAAACCGAAATCGACTTCCCCGCGATGCTTGCACTCGGCTACGGAATCAAGGTGGATGAAAAACTCCGGATCGGCGTGGATTTCGAATGGATTGAGTTTTCCTCCTTTGATCAGTTGCCCCTCAATCTGGGCAATAACAGCGTTCTCCTTCCGTTTGAAAGCGTTCCGGAAAATTGGGACGATACCATCACGATTGGCTTCGGCGTGGAATATGACGCGTCAGATACGATCGTTCTTCGCGGAGGTTACGTGTGGCTCGAGTCTCCCGTCCCTGAAGAAACCCTCGCCCCGACGTTGCCGGATACCGACCGACACCTCCTGTCGATCGGGCTCGGATACAAGTACAGGCAGCATACCTTCGACTTTGCCTACGCCCTGAGCTTCTACGACGATCTCGAGGTAACTACCAATCTGAACCCTGCCTACAACGGTGACTACGACGTCGATAGTCAACTCGTTCAACTCACGTATAACTACAGGTTTTAATTATGGAGCAAGTTTCTACAGAACTTAAGAAAGGACCGAAGCCGGAAACGGTCAAAGAAGGCAAAGTCCTGGTTATTGATGACGAGATCGGGCCGCGCGAAAGTCTTCGTATTCTCCTGAAGAACACGTACGAGGTTTTTTTGGCGGATCACGTGGACGCGGGCCTGGAATTACTCAAGGAGTGTAAGCCGGACATCGTGATCCTTGACATCCGGATGCCCGGAAAATCCGGGATCGAGGGGCTTCAGGAGCTGAGGGCAATCGATCCCGTGGTCAGCGTCGTGATGCTGACCGGATTCGGGGCCCTCGATACCGCGCGCCAGGCAATTCAGCTCGGCGCGAACGATTACCTGAAGAAACCCTTCGACACGAAGGAGATCATGAAGGTGATCCAGGACAATATCGACGCCACCCACCTGGCCCGGAAGCAGGCTCATGTCACCGAGGATCTACGGAACCTCAACACGGAGCTGGTCAGCGAGCTAACCGTAAAGGAGCACATGGCCTGCCTGGGGCATGCGTCCGCCGAGTTTGTTCACGATCTCCGGAATCCGCTGACGGTGGTGAATGGGTACGTTGAACTGCTGGAAGAGCAGTTGGGCGGACTGAAAGCAAAGCTCGGTGACGAATCGGATGAAGCGTTCAGCTACCTCAACGTCATCGCGAGAAATATTCAGCGCTGTTACGAAATTACGGATATGTGGCGTAATCTCGGAAGGGACGACGGTTCGAATCGCCAGGATGTTGCGTTGGTTGAACTGCTCAGGGATGTCGTTCGGGGGGTTGAGCCACTTGCGATCAGCACCCGGGCGGAGATTATCACGGACTTTACGACGGATCCCGGAGAGGTGCGTATTGATTCACTCCAGGTGTTCCGCGCGCTTCAGAACCTGATGACCAATGCGGTCCAGGCACTGCCGGAAATCGGAGGGCGTGTGCGGGTGGTGACCAGTCTCGAGGGGAGTGCTGTGATCATCCGCATCGAAGATAACGGATGTGGCATGACCAGCGATCAGCTGGGCAAGATCTTCGAGCCCTATTACACGACGAAGGAATTGGACAAAGGTACGGGCCTGGGTCTGGCCATTACCAAGAAGGTTATTGAGCTCCATGGTGGTTCCATTGGAGTTGAAAGCACAGAGGGAGAAGGGGCCGCGTTTTCAGTTAGAATTCCAAGGATCCACGACGTCGCCTGACGCCGTGCCCGGGTCATTGACTGCTAGCCGTCAATGACCCGAGGTGTGTGGGGGGAGGGGGTAGAAAGCTCATCGAAAGCGCGAGCCCGCGACGGCTATGATGCGAAGGGCCGGGCGAGTTTCCTCGCCCCGCCCTCTTTTTTTCTTCCATTCCGAAATCAACTTCCGCTCGACACATGATTCAGCTTCCTGACATGCTTCGCGACATGGAATGTGATCCGATCCCCCGCGCGATCGAGGAGTGGACGCAAATCCTTGGCGCGGAAAATGTGATCTGTGGGGACGAGGCCCTGGCGCCGTTCAGGCAGAATACCAGCGGATTGCGCCGGGAGATGAATGTGGTTCTGCGGCCCGCCTCGACGGACGAAGTCCGGCGAATCGTTGCGACCGCGAATTCCTGCCGAGTACCCCTCTATCCGGTTAGTTGCGGGAAAAACTGGGGGCTGGGTTCAGCCCTGCCGGTTCGGGATGGAGGCGTTGTCGTCGACCTCCGGCGGATGAACCGAATCGTCGAGGTGAACGCCGACCAATGCTACGCCGTGGTCGAGCCCGGCGTGACCCAGGGGCAACTGCACGATTATCTCCGCGCACACAAAATCCCGTTGACATTGAATGTAACCGGGTCCGGCACCCGCACCAGCCTCATTGGCAACTCTCTAGAGCGCGGCATCGGTTATTTCGGCTCGCGGGCGGACTCCTTGAGCGGATTGGAAGTTGTCCTGGGAAACGGGGACGTGCTGCACACCGGGATGAGCCACTTCGAGGGCGCGACAACATCCTACCTGTACCGTCACGGGATCGGGCCCTCCCTGGATGGCCTGTTTTTTCAATCCGCGTACGGTGTCGTTACCCGGGCGGGCGTGGATTTGCTTCCAAATACCGACCAGCACATGGCGGTGATCGTAAAGATCGAAAACGAATCACAATTTACCGGGCTCGTTGACGGTTTGGTAGGGTTGCGAAGACGTGGCATCCTTCGAACCGTTATTCATGCGGGTAACCGTGGTCGCGCAAGGATCACCCTCGGGCCGATTCTGTACGACCTCCTGTCCAGGGAGGCATCCGACAGTGAGCCGGAGCGAAAGCAACGCGTAGAGAGCATCCTCGATGCCGAGGGGTTTGGACCTTGGAGCGCGGTGGCGGGGCTGACGGGAACGCCGGGAGCCCTCAAGCAGGCTCGATCGGAAATTCGGCGGACTCTTCGCCCTGTCGGGAAGGTGCAGTTCCTCACCGACCGCAAGCTGCGGTTCCTGGAGAAACTGGTCGATGTGCTGTCCTTTCTCCCCGGAGCCTCGAACAAAAAGGCAATGCTGAAAGCAATGCTGCCGCTCCATGGACTTTCCAAAGGGATTCCCACTGACGAGGCGTTAAAAAGTGTTTATTGGCCTCTCGGTGAGCAACCGGCGAACGACCCGCCCGAACCGGACGACAGCCCCTGCGGAATCCTGTACTGCCTCCCATTCATTCCCTCGACCGGTGCATGTGCGCGTGAGGCAGTCGATCTTGCAGAGACGGTTTTTTCTGAACACGGATTCGTGCCCTACATCACGGTGAACATTGTCGACGAGAAATCTTCGGAGTGCGTGATCTCCCTGGCCTTTCACAAAACGAAAGAAGACGAAGTCGCCCGCGCACATGCGTGCATTGAAAAACTCCAGGCCCAGTACCTCAAAAAGGGTTTTATTCCCTATCGCGTAGGCATTCAGTCAATGCATCAGATCGTAGACGAAGGCGATGTATTCTGGAGAACCGTTCGGGATCTCAAGCAGGTCCTGGATCCCAATAACATTATTTCACCGGGCAGATATAATCTGATCTGATCCGGCGCAGGATTGCCGTCAGTATCGCGATCCCGATGAACCCATGAAAGCCGGGGGCCGGCCAGAGAAGGTTGCCGTTTTGTTCGCCCAGGACCCCGAACAGGATCATCAAGCCGCCCGCTCCCGCATTGTAGATGAATAAGCCTATCTAGGCGGTCCTTTTCGTCTGTTGGCGCACACTTCCTGAAACGTACCAGGGAACCGGAACTATTCTGTTCGTGATTGCTGATGCGTCTCAGGTATCTGACAGTGAGAAGCTTTTCTTCAGGATATAGCCTCCGTAGGCGAACGCTCTTTCTCAATGCGGCGGCAATTGACCCGTGCTTCATATTCAGATGTCTTGCCACCCGGCATTCGTGCCGGACAAATCCAATACTCTGCCGAACCGCCTAAATCCCTTCCCTCCGAAGCAACGGGTGTAAGGATGGCAAAATTGTGGAGGTAAACCCGGATCCGGCGATTCACCCGGAGAGGATCTCCAGTTCGATAGCGGAATCTCCTTGCCAGGAATTTACTGTCGGTACACGTTCCGCCCGGTGGTCTGTTGCAATTGCATGGTGAGGCACGGAGGGATAGACCAACAATATTTACCCGAGCGAAAATGAAAAAATCACTTTCTCTGGTTGTGGTTCTTGGAGGACTGATTCCCTTCGTCGTTCTTGTTTGGTCATGCCGTGGTGCTTCTGATGTAGCCGACCGGAATCAGGCGAGGATCATGCCTGCCTATTCACCGGCCGGCGATCGTACGGGGTCGAGTAAAGTTGAGCTTGGTGAATACCGCCTGGAAGCGGATCTGCTCCGCTTGCGGTCCT
>CAUZEO010000065.1:0-17958 GCA_963578625.1 Kiritimatiellia bacterium
GCAGGTCGTCGATCAGGTCGAAATTCAAGTGGCGACCTATTTCCGTATTCCGTTCCGCATTCAGCAACATCGGGATGAAGTAAATTCCCGGTTCTATCGTGTAGACCATTCCCTCTTCCAGGGTTCGTGTCAGCCGCAAAGACTTGTGCTCTTGGGGCGGCGGTTCCAGTGCGCCGGATTCATCCTTAAACAAACCGCTGACATCGTGGACCTGTAGCCCGAGGAGATGACCGATCCCGTGGGGAAAGAAAATAGTCGTGATCTTATTTTCTTTCATCGCATCGTCGCTGCCGCGAACTACGCCGGTCTCCAGCAAGGCTTCCCGGATCAAGTCGTGTGCTTCCTCATTGAGACTCTTGAATGATTTTCCGACACTCGCGGCGGCGGCCATGTGGTGCTTGATTCGGTCCACGCGGTCAATCAGCTCTCTGAATACCGGGTGAGCGGAATCCCGTGCGTGAGTTCGGGTCAAGTCCGCAGCGTATCCGCGCACCGTGAATCCTGCATCGCACAACATGACCTGCGCGTTGGTACTGTCCGAACGGCGTTTCGGCTCGTAGTGGAGAATCGCGGACTTCTCATCGAGGGCCACGATGCTGGGGAAAGGGAGTTCCTCTTCGGTGGCATGACAGGCGTTCAGATAGGCCAAGTGAATATCAAATTCGCTTTTCCCGTCAAAAAATGCATCTCGGGCGGTGTGGTGCGCCTGAAGAGCCACGCGGTTGGCATCGCGAATTTGTTCGATCTCATACGGCGTTTTCAGGGATCGGTGATAATCGAGGCGATTGCGGAGGTGATTTTCATTGTACAACAGGGACGAGAGCCCGATGCGGGATGCGTACTCCGTGTCTTCGCCCATAAATGCGATGCGGCGAGCCGGGGGGAGGAGTTTGAGCAGATCATCGGAGTGGGTCGCTTCGATCAACTCGAAGGCATCGGCCCACCAACTTTCGCAGGTGACCGATGTATCCAGCCAGAAGGATTGTGATTGGACGCGATAGAGGACCGGCTTTTGTCCTGGCCGAATCAGCACGGACTGGTCCGGCAAATTGAGAGGAACCCAATGACGAAAGTGGCCGTGGGCGCGGAAGGGGACGGTGATGTCGTCCGCGAAGTAGGTTCTCGTTCGTCCGCTATGGAGGAGTACGCCCTCGACCTGAACATTTTCTTTTTCCAGCAACTCCAGCGTATCTTCGTACCGGTGCTGCAGGGTGCTTATGTGCTGGGCGAAAAGTTGGCCGAGGGACATTTCAGGCGGTAGCTTACATATTCGGATCAGAAAGACAATCTTCAAGCGCGTTCGATTTTCTCAGGATCCGGGGTTGGCCGGGACCCGGAGATCGAATAAGCTTCCGTCTTGGAAAATTTACAGCACAGGAGGTGTGGTCGGTATGTTGAGTCCCAGTCAGGTTGTTGATGAGTATTACTTGGAGGTGCGTTGCAAGCTTCTCGAGATTGGGGCGATCCTGGACCGGTACGACCGTGCAGTGCAGCGCACCGGAGATCATGCCTGCGATGGAGACGAGCGTATCGCGAAGTGCCGCGAAGCGTTGTCGATTCTTTGCGATAGCGGATCCGGCGCAAATCGGACCGAGAAGATAGCACTACGATTCAGCGATCCGGCATAGCGATGTACATTATTCAGCCCCACTATCACGGGATCGCGCGTACCACGCAGGACTATGAGCGCATGGCGATGTCGGGTGTTGTCGCGGTGGCTGAGCCGGCATTCTGGGCCGGGTTCGACCGCGACTACCCTGAAACGTTTCTGGATTACTTCAAACAGATCAGCGAATTCGAACCGACACGGGCCGCCACGTACGGAATCCAGCACTATTGCTGGGTCGCGGTGAATCCGAAAGAGGCGGAGAACGTTCAGCTGACGCAGGCGGTGCTTGAGAAGATGCCGGAATATTTCAGCGGTCCGACCGTACTTGGAGTCGGGGAGATCGGCTTGCACAAATCGACACCGAACGAATGCCGAACGTTCGAGATGCAAATTGAACTCGCGCTCGAGCACGATCAGTTGATCCTGATTCATACCCCGCATCTCGACGATAAATTGAAGGGTACGACGCGAATTCTTGAAATTCTTAGAAACTTTAAACTCGACCGCGAGCGCGTTTGGATTGACCACGTCGAAGAACACACCGTTCGCCTGGTCTTAGACGAAGGCTATTGGGCGGGTATGACGCTTTACCCGCTGACAAAAATGACCTCGGAGCGCGCGGCCGATATTTTGGAATTGTATGGCTGGGAACGGATGCTGGTAAACTCCAGCGCGGACTGGGGGCCGAGTGATCCGTTCACATTGCAGGCGTGTGTTCTTGAGTGCCGCAGGCGGGGATTCAGCGAGCAGTCGCTCCTCGATATTTTTCACAACGCCCCATGCCAATTTCTTCGTCAGTGTCCGAAGTGGGACGTGAAGCCGATTCGGATTTCTGCCGAAGAGTAGTATGGGTCAGGTCGTCGTGCGGGGACTTGTGTTCTGGTGGGGCTTCGCTACACGGGTCGGATCCCCGTGCTACGGATGGCAGGTCGGAGGTTGTCTACCAACTTGCTTTGATGACGCCGGGAATTTTCCCTTGGGAAGCGAGTTCTCGGAAGGCAATTCGAGACAGGTCGTACTTGCGGATGTAGGCGCGTCTGCGCCCAGTCATGCCACATCGGTTGACTACGCGGGTGGGGCTCGCATCCCTCGGGAGTTTGTGAAGATTTAGATAGTCGCCACTTGCTCTCAACTCCGCGCGCAGGGCGGCGTACTTCTCTACCGAGCGTCGTTTCCGTTTGTTTCGTTCAATCCACGATTTTTTCGCCATAATTGTCTCCGCTCAGCTCTTTGATCTCAGAAATGCCGATTTATCCGGATTGTCGTAAACTCCAGCTCGCAAATCTTTTACCCGGACCCACATGCGACGGACCGTGCCGTCGGAAAAACGAATCTTTTTGCGCTGCATATTGGTCTTGAACGTGCGGCGGGCGATGCCGGTCGTATTGAGGCCAATACCGCCGCTCTTCTTCGGCAATCCTCTCCGGGTAATCTTGTTGCCTTTTACGGACTTGCGGCCGCGTCGGGTTTCTATTTTAGCCATATCGGTTCAACTCCAGAAAGGTGCAATGAAGCCAGCCATCCTACCGTTGTGAGTCTTTTAATCAAGACTGAATGCTGATTTTCAGCCGGAAATTGAAAGATCGTGAGCCCTTCGGCACTAATGTAAATAAAGTGAAGTGCAATATTAGCTTTATTAAAACTATAATGTATTATAATATTCATTAAGTGAAAGAAAACGCAAAAGACCCGGTTGAATCCCACTGGTTGGACCCGTTGGATGACGAGGACACAGTATTCATTAAGCGGTTCCTCCTGGCTTCGGGATCTCTGAAAAAGGTGGCACATGCGTATGGCGTCAGCTATCCGACGATCCGGCTGCGACTCGATCGCCTGATCGCGAAGGTTGAGATTTTCGACCAGCACCGGAACGAATCTCGGTTTGAGCAGCAGATTCGCGCCAGATATGTGGAGGGACGCATGGACTTCGAGACCTTCAAAATGTTGCTAAAGGCCTACCGGGAAGACACAGAGGAGCCATCACCATGAAAACGAAGTTGCTACTGATCGGAGCCGCATTGGCGGCGCATGCAGCAGCGGAAGAGCCGTTTCCTGTTGCTGATTATTCGTGGTCGGAAGAAACGATTGCTGATGGCGTCGAGCAAATCCCGCCATCAGGCGATCAGGCCGAAGCCTGGATACGGGTGACGGGAACACCGGGGACGAAGACGACGACCCGGCTGTTGCACATTGATAATCCGGCAGTTACGTCGGCGGTGTACGCGATCGAAGGTGTGTTGCGTTCCCTGGGCGTGGAGGGTGCAGGATACCTGGAAATGTGGAACGAATTTTCCGATGGGTCTCGCTATTTTTCGCGCACGATGGGCGAAGAAGGATCCATGGCCAAAATTTCCGGTACGACGGCGGGCCGGGCATTTCAACTTCCATTTAATCGGCAAGGGACAGACCCGCCGCCCATCCGGCTTGAAATCAACCTGGTTTTACCGGGGGGCGGAGAAGTCAACATCGGGCCGCTGCATCTGGTGGAACTGGACCAGTCTTCTGCTTTGAGTCAGCGCCGGCAAATTCCATTCGTCTCCTTGCTCGCAATCGTCGGCGTGATGGTTCTTCTCGTCCTCATCACCGCCATGACCGTGCGTCGTTCCGCCGCCGCGCACGGCGAGAGTATAGAGGAGAGAAAGATGAAAGCATTCGACACGTGATCCGTGATTTTTCCTGGTCGTCAATGAACATACCGATTCACGCTTCCCGCGCGTGGCGGAAACGATCGAGAGACACGGCGGCGATAATGACGACACCGGTCACCACCTGAGTCACCCACGGTTCCCAGCCCATGAGTTGGCAGCCGGTTTTAATGACGACCATGATCATGGCGCCGAAGAGAGTTCCGAGGATGGAGCCTTCGCCGCCGCTGAGGCTGGCCCCGCCGATGACAACCGCGGCGATGACGTCGAGTTCGTATCCGATCGCGCCGGTGGGGTCGCCCTGTTGCTGGTATGACATCAGCATCAGTCCGGAGAGTCCGGCAAAGGCGCCCGCGGCGGCGTAGACAAAGACCTTGATACGCTCGACCGCGACCCCGCACAGTCTCGCCGTCAATTCGTTGGATCCGACAGCGACGATGTGCCTTCCAGGCCTGGTGTAGCGGAGGAAGGCGGCGGTCAGCGCTGCCAGCCCAAACATGACCCACGCCCCGGGGGGAAACAGCATCCATTTCCGGTCATCGGGAAGGACCGCGAGCAGTTCGCTCAACCATGTCTGGTCGATGTTGACCGGTTTCCCATCGGCGAAGCCTTTTGCGAGGCCACGCACAACCAGAAGAGATCCGAGGGTAACGATAAAGGGGACCACTTTGAACTTTGTAATGACGATGCCGTTCACCAGGCCGCAGAGAAGGCCCGCAATGATTCCCGCCAGTGCGGCCACTCCCGGAGGCCATCCCCGCTCCATGCAAATCGCCGTCGCAACCCCCCCGAGCGCGATTACGGACCCGGCGGAAAGATCGATACCCGCGGAAACGATGACCAAGGTTGCACCGATCGCGGCGATGCCAACGACTACCGTGTAGATCACCATCTTCTCCAGCGTGGCCGGCGACGCGATGGTGGGAGACCGCCACTGGCCGGTTTCCTGATGGTCCTGCACCATCAATAGTCCGGAGAAAAAAAGAAGCACGACACCCAGCGCGAGTGCCAGTGGAACCATCGGCCGGATATTGCGCCACTGCGATGAAGCAAAGAACGATTTCACCAGGCGGACTCCCCGCCCGTTGCGGCGCTCATGAGGAGTTCCTCGTCGACTTCCTCGCGCAGCTTGGGAGGTAGAAGCATTCCTCGATGCATGACCGCGATGCGATCGCAAATGCCGAGAAGTTCGGGGAGATAGCTGCTGATGAGAAGGATTGCCTTTGCCGGCCACCCGTTGCCGCCGCAAGCCATCTCATCGATTAATTCGTAGATCACCGCCTTGGCCGCGACATCGACTCCCCGGGTGGGTTCATCCAGGAGCATGATATCGACATCGTGTTGGAGCAGTCGCGCGAGGGCCGACTTTTGTTGATTTCCCCCTGACAGGCTTAGCATGGGCTGAGAGGGATGTTCACATCGAATTTGAAACCGGTCGATCCAACGGTTCACTGCATGGTACTGATGACGCGGTATCACTATCGGTCCCGGTCCGAAACCGCGAAGCCGGCTCAACGTGAGGTTGTCGGCCACGCTCATGTTCAAGGCCAGCCCTTCACGTTTTCTGTCCTCGCTAAGAATCCCTGCGCCTTGATCCCAGCGGGCGAGGGGGGTTGCCGGCCCGGTGAAGCGGAACATCGTAATCTCTCCGCTGCGGATGGGGTCCAATCCGAAGATCGTCCGCAGAAACTCGGTCCGCCCCGCGCCGACCAGTCCGCAAATGCCGAGAACTTCGCCGCGATGAAGTGTGAGCGAGACAGATGACGGCTTCCGAATTCCCGCAAGATCGCGCACCTCGAGAACCGGTTCTCCTCGAGTTCGCTCGGACCGCGGGTAGAGATCGTCTATATCCCGGCCGACCATTCTTCGGATGATTTCTTCCGTGGTGATCTTCACCATGGTTTCGGTGCCGGCCTTGGACCCATCGCGAAGCACGGTGACCCGATCGGCAACCTTGTCAATTTCATCAAGGAAGTGCGAAATGTAGACGATGGCGATGCCCTCGTTCTTGAGCCGATGGATGAGTTCGAAAAGGCGGGCGATGTCCTGCTGTCCCAGGCTGCTGGTGGGTTCGTCGAATACAAGAACGTTGCACCCGATGGCCAGGGACCGCGCAATCTCCACGACCTGTTGCTCGCTCACCGAAAGGTCACCTGCAATTGCGTTTGCCCGAATGTCTTCGTGACCCAGGGTTGAGAGAGCCGCTCTTGTTCGACTTCTTGCTCGCTTCATGTCCAAGATTCCGGATCGCCGTACCGGTTCGACACCGAGCAGAATGTTCTCTTGCACCGTGAGGTGCGGAGCGATGGAAAGCTCCTGGTAAATCATTCCCACGCCGCGCCGCCGGCCTTCGAGCGGATTCTTTGGCCCATAGGGTTGCCCGTCGAGGGTCATGGATCCGGCATCCGGCTGAAGCGCACCGGAGAGGATTTTCATCAATGTGCTTTTGCCGGCGCCGTTTTCACCGACCAGCGCGTGCACTTCTCCGGGGCCGACCCCAAAGTCGACATTGTCCAGTGCGACTGTTGCGGCGAAGCGCTTGCAGATGCCCTGCATTTCGAGGCGGTAGTTGTTCGCTCGTTCGGACATCGCATGTGGCGAATGATCCCGTCTCCCGGGATCGCGCGCTAAATCGGCGGATTCAGAATCGCCTGCATTTCTTCGCTGTTGAGGTTTTCCAGGGTCAGGAATTCAACACCGGTATCGACGCGTGAGTTCACGGGGACCCCGCTCAGGTGTTGCACCATGGTTTCGACACCGAGAAATCCCATGACAAACGGATTCTGCAGCACCAGGCCGTGAATCTCCTTCGCCTTCAGGCCTTCGATGAGGGGCCCGCTGGCGTCGAACCCGACAAATTTCACATTTCCCGCCTGCCGGTTTCGTCGCAGCGCCTGAAGCATCCCGTACGTGCTCGACTCATTAGGACAGAATATGCCGTCCACGTTCAGTTGGTCGCCTTCGGAGAATCTCAGGAGGAGATTTTCGCTGACCTGCTGCGCTTCGGCGGAGGTCACGCCGCCATATTGCTCTGAGCTTACGACTTCGATCCCGGGGCTTTTCTGAACCGAGGCGAGAAAGCCTTCTTCCCGTTTGTCGGTGCTGGCCGACCCTTCCTGGTATCGGAGTAGAATGACGCGGCCCTCGCCGCCGAGTATCTCCGCCATTTTCCGGCCGGCCAACTCGCCGCCCTTGTAGTTGTCCGTCGCCACGAAACTGACGATGAGGTCGTCCGCATCGTTCAGGCCGGAGTCGAAAATGACGACGGGCACGTTCTTCGCAACCGCTTGCTGGACCGGCCGGCGGAGCGCTTCCGCATCCAGCGGAGCAAGCACGATGCCATCCATTCGATTGAGCACTTGGGTTTCAACGACCTGGATCTGCTGCGCGCGGTCGTCTTCCTTGGTCGGGCCGACCCAGGTGATTTTGACGCCGAGTTCTTCTCCTGCTTTTCGCGCACCGGCTTCGACGGTTTTCCAGAACTCGTGGGTGGTTCCCATCGGAATGACTGCAATCCTGAGGTCTCCCGCGCGGGTGTCGGCGGCAACTTCGTCGTCGCCATGCGCCGGCGGAGTAGCGTTCCGGTTTTTACCGCAGCCAGATGCCAGCCAAAGAAGACTCAATGCCGCCGGCAGAAGGCATCCCCGGAAAAATCCGAAGTGGTATTCGAGGTTAAGATTTTTCATGAGGCGTTCGGATCTTACAGAATCGTGATGAAGGCCGGAATTCCATGTCCGGCTACAGAGGCGGGTTCAAAATCGCCTGCATCTCTTCGCTGTTGAGATTTTCCATGGTCAGAAACTCGACGCCGGTATCGATTCGTCCATTCACGTGGATACCGGCGAGGTGCTGCAACATGGTTTTAACGCCCAGGAAACCCATGGCAAAAGGATTCTGCAGCACGAGGCCATGGATTTCGTTCGCTTTCAGGCCCTCGAGGAGGGGGTCGCTGGCGTCGAATCCGACAAACTTCACCTTCCCGGCCTGCCGGTTTCGCCGGAGTGCCTGGAGCATGCCGTAGGTGGTAGATTCATTGGGACAGAAGATGCCGTCCACCTTCAACAGATCTCCCTCCGTGAACCGAAGCAAGAGATTCTCGCTGACCTGCTGCGCTTCCGCGGAGGTTGCGCCGCCGTACTGTTCCGAACTTATGACCTCGATGCCGGCGGCTTCCTGAATCGCGGCAAGAAAGCCCTCTTCCCGTTTATCGGTGCTGGATGATCCTTCCTGGTACCGGAGTAGAAGTACACGGCCTTTGCCCCCGAGCAATTCCGACATCTTGCGACCGGCCAGCTCCCCGCCCTTGAAGTTATCGGTTGCCACGAAGCTGACGATGAGGTCGTCTGCATTGTTCAGGCCGGAGTCGAAAATGACAACCGGTACTTTCTTCTCGACCGCTTCCTGCACGGGGCGGCGAAGCGCTTCCGCATCCAGAGGCGCGAGCACGATCCCGTCCATGCGATTGAGAATCTGGGTTTCAACGACCTGGATCTGTTGTGCGCGGTCGTCTTCCTTGGTGGGGCCGACCCACGTGACGTTGACTCCGAGCTCTTCGCCCGCTTTCCGCGCCCCGGCCTCCACAGTTTTCCAGAATTCGTGGGTTGTCCCCTTAGGAATAACCGCAATCCGAAGTTGCATCGAGGTTTCGTCGACGACGGCCGCGCCGTCTTCCGACGGTGAGGTGGAGGCACTTCGATTTTCTCCGCAACCGGAAGCCAACGCGAGAACGAACGCTGCCGCGACCGGTAGACAGAATTGATAGATTCCGGATCGAACCAATTTTCCACGAGATTTCATTGCATGCATTCTCCTCATTGAATCACAAGTCGTTCGTGTATAAGATATCCCGGCCCGATGTCAACGAACATGCATCTTTTTAGACTCCGGGCTTGAGCTATAGATAAGTCCACCGCTCAGAATCCAGGTCCAGGGATACCCCTCCGTCGGCCTCCATTGGGAGGGTCCGGTTGTACATGGTGTCCCGGACTTCCACGTCTCGGCTGTCCAGGCCTAGTGCGTCCATACCGAAGGTCAGGTGCACGCGCTGTTCTTCGATCGATCGATTGCATACTGGTTGGGGCTCGTAAAACTGGCCCATGAACGGTGTTAGTCTGCGCACCTTAACCAAGGAGTCAGACGAATGAAGGGCAAATGCCGGACGGCGGAAGAGAAGATCCGCTACCATACCGCCATGCGACCCCAACGGTCTCGATCGGGGACGCGAAGAGCCAAGGACATGAGGGACCCCGCGGATGATTTCGGCGGCAGCGTTAATAGAGAGTTGTCGTTCAAGGATACTTGCTCGATTCTCCGCCTGTCCAAGAGCGGGCTACGCCGGTTGATTAACAAAGCGGAGATCACGCCCATTCGGCTGAGTGGCCGACGCATTGGCTTCCGCCTGCAGGATATCCAGGACTCGGGGGGCTTCCTGACACCTAATTGACTAGCTGAGGGCTTTGCATTGATAAAACCCGCGGTCGGCTTTCGTGCAGAGCGCCCCGTCATTGCGAATCCTGTCAAGCTTGACCAGGGAACCTCTCTCCCTTAACTTCTCGGGATCTATCGTGGAGTTCACAGGATATGACGAAAGCGCAGCCGACTTGGCTGTTGGGGCATCGTACGGGGCGTAGCTCAGCCTGGTAGAGCGCTAGCTTTGGGAGCTAGAAGTCGCTGGTTCAAATCCAGTCGCCCCGACCACTTCATTCTTGCAGAATTCCTGCGAAAACCCACAAAACTCTGAAAAAACAGTGATTTGATGTGTGTCGATCAGATTGGCGCATTTCCGTTGGGAACAGTTGTGTTCGCTTCCATGCGAGTTAGCATTTGTTAGCACGGATCGGCATGGTCTTTGATCCACTATGTGCCTGCCGACCCCACCGGTCTCCCCTTGTCCCACTTGTTCGCGTATCGCACGCTCTTCGGACCCCCGCTTCACACACGCAAAAGGTACTCCTCTGTCGGCTCCACTCTGTGGGTCCAGCAGAGTGCGAGTTCATCGGATGCAGGTTGTGCGGCGTTTTCCCTTCATTCGTCTGCCTCCTTGGTTAAGGTGCGCAGACTAACACCGTTCATGGGCCAGTTTTACGAGGCCCAACCAGAATCTATTCGGGGAACATCACCAGCTTCGCTGCCAGCATTGATGGCGACATGGATTGGCACTCGAATCTGGAGGAGTACATTGCGAACACCGATCCCACCGATCCCGATTCCGTTTTCAAGGTCTTGGAAGTGTCGTCCGGCGCAGATGGCGGTGGATGGATGTTGACGTGGGAGTCCAAGCCCGGGCGAATGTACAGGATCTACTCTACCACCGATCTGCAAGCACCATGGCCAGCAAACCCGGTCTACCAAGTGACGGGCGACGGGACGCCGAAAAACTATACAAATCGTGTCGTATCAGGTGCTATTCGTTTCTACTTGATCGATGTGGAGCTGATCAACCCCCCGTAGTCCAACCGCCCAACGATTCCCGAAAGGCGCCTCGGTTCCTGACGCAATTTCTGCGCAATGGCAGTGAACTGCTCCGGTGCGGTTTGCCGGTCGCCGGCGACCTCCTTCTACGTCGTTAAAGCTAAAGCTCATTGAGCACGAACTCGCCGTGGGCCCTCCTGCCGCTTCGGTCGCTTACGTTCTACTCGTACACCAACACCGAAAGGGTGGACCCGTGCTTCACCCGGCATGGAATGCGACCGTCTTCAATCTGTGGTGTGTTGCTTCGTGAACGCACCGCCACGAGATCCCCGGCTTCATTGAATGCGTAGCCCTCCTCGATCGCATTCACCTTGAGATAGATCATTGCCCCATGCAGCTCTCTGCTGCGGCGTTTCAATTCCTCGATCGTGAGCGTAGGCGCGTTGGGCCCGGGCCTGGGAATGTTCTCGGTCTGGCCTACACGTTGGCGCGTAGAGGTGCGTGGCCGTGCGGCCTGTTCCGTGTCGTAGTCTCGCAGCGCTTCGACTTCCGCGTCCGATGTGGAACTCCGCACCGAAGTGCTGGCGAGGTAGCTGCCGCCCATCGTCTGCTTCTGAGATGGAATCTTCTGAGCAATCGACTGGCATTGGTTACACCGAGTTTTGCCCCCGTGTGCGTCCCAATGCTCTCGGATGGCGAATGGTATGTGGGATCGACTTCGGACCCGCGCCACCAATTGGTGATCATGAAAACGGGAAGGTTCGCTCCACGTACCATCTGGAAGTCTTTGTCCGGGCTGTGCTGCGTGATAGCCGAGGACGAGAGGATGCACTAGTCGCTCAGGAATTCTATGGCCTGGGCCCGGAGGTTTTCCAGGTCGATGCCGGGATCAAAGGTGTCCAGCAGGTTGTCGCGGTTGGGGTGCCCGCCGAGTCCCGCGGGGCCGCGATAGAGTTTGGGGTCGACGGAGTGTTTCCACCGGGCGAGCCACAGGGCCGCCTCGGCGGTCTTCGGATTTCCGCGGCCTGCGAGGACCTTTGTTTCCAGGGCCCGGATAACTCGATAGTCCAGGATGCCTTCACGTACGCCCTCCCAGCCCAGGGTGGAGATGGGGCCATCGGGGCCGGGCAGCACATACTCGTGATCCATGCGTGCATTCCACTGCCCATCCGGAAGCACACACGATTTCTTGTCATGCACGTACGCCCATCGGTAGCAGCCCTTCGCGCCAACGGCCCATGTGTAGAGACCGGAGAAATACCGGTGCATCTGGGGATTGGTGCCGCGCATGCTGCAGTCATACATCCACAGTTCCATGCCGACCTCTTTGGCGTAATCGTGCAGCGCCGGGGTGAGACCGTTTCTGAGGACAATGCACACATCAAATAGTTCGCCAAACGCCCAGGTGGCACGCGGATTGATTGCCGTCACGTGCTGCATACCAAGCTTGCGCGCCACCACCAGGGAGTCTGCACACTCCTGCCGTCTTTCGAGGGACGGTTCATCCGGGCCAAAAAGCATGAACCTGTGTCCGTCGATCTCGGGGATGGCGGGATCATCACAGCGGACCAGCAGCATGATCGGAAATCGGTCCAGCCCATATTTTCGCATCAAACGAAACTGTCGAACCTGGTCGTTTTCCCCGGCGTTCCACGTGTAAACGGTTCCCGTATTCATGCCGTGTTCGGCCATGTCCCGAATGTACATTTCCTCGAACCGGGGGCTGCGGTAGGCATCGGGGAAACGGTTGTAGTCGTACCATAGACCGAATGGAATATCCGCCGCGGGGACCTTCAAATCCACGACCTTGAATTCATAATCAACGCGAGTACCAGCAGGCTGGTCGCTGGTGGAAATGGTCAGCTTGTGGATACCCGGCGGCAGCGCGGCCTTGAAGCGCACCGCCCACAGTCCGGTCGCCTCGCTTTGCTGATGCGTCGGCATATAGCAAGGCCGCAGGTGCCATTCGCCATTGATCGATTTCGGATAGGACTTGACTACGAAGACCTCTGTATCGAGCCCCTCGGGCGCGTCGATACGGCAGGCGGCGGCGCTCCCCACGACAAAGGTGTGGTATTCGCCCGCGGGTACGACCGCGCGTGATCCTTCCGCGGCTTGCCGGTTAATCGCGGAGAGGGGTGCCGTCCATGGGGTGCCGCCCACAAGCGCCAAACGCGCCGCACTGTCTTCAACCCAAGTTCGGGCGCCTGCGGGGATGCTAATCTGCCAGCTGCAGACCATGGCAAGAAAGCCATTGTACAGCAATGGATGGAAAAATGTTTTCCGCGCGGACGCGGGAGCCGGGCCGGGTGGTGTCATGGAGGTGGCTTTCATGGGCGAGAGTCTCGCCCGGAATCTGTCCGGAATGAGGCCAAAGGTCAAGGCCGGAAGGTCGGCCGGAGGGTGAAGGCTCGGGGGACAGGCCAAAACGGCGCGCAACGGATGGCTGCTGAAAAAAACGTGACCGTTCTCCCTCGCCGCCGCGGCCCAAATGCTGATGTCGCCGTCCAAGGGTCGAAACGGTTTTCCAAGATTTGTATGCTCGCGCGTTTCCGAATCGAACGATTCGCCCCGCAAGGCCATCGTACAAGCTTGGCAGGGATGCCAGCACGGGGAGAGGCGGCGGCTCTGCCGAGACCCGACCCTGCCTTCATGAAGTTTGCCTACGCCTGCGTCCTGTGGGTCTCATCCCAACCGTACCGGCAAGGCTTCGAGCGACCGAATTCCCATTACCGGTTTGTAACTCACACGATCTGTGGCGAGCTCTATGTTCGGCAGGCGCCGCATCATCGCGCGGAACGCGATTTGCCCCTCGAGTCGCGCGAGGGGCGCCCCGAGACAGAAATGGATCCCCTGGCCGAAGCCCACATGCCTGTTCGGATGCCGGGTGATGTCGAGCTTGTCCGGGTGCGGGAATTGCTCCGGGTTTACCCACTAAGAGCTGGAAAAGATAAGGTCTGGTGGGTGGTTAAATTTCGTGTTATTCGAGCCGGATCCCTGTATAGTGTGCTGTATGAAGTCTGGTGTACAACTGATCCTGTTTGTCGTCCTGCTGTCCTGGTGTCCGGCTGGATATTCGGCGATTATCATTGTGGAGCAGGGGATCCCCGGTTGTGTTGTGGTCGTTCCGCGGGATGCGCGGGCACCCGAACGGTTGGCGGCGGATGAACTGGTGCGGTTTCTGGGGGAAGTTACCGGCGCGAAAATTCCATTGGTGTTTGAGAGGCAGGATGGCACTTCGAATTTGTTGGTCGGGCCACGGCTTGCGCAGATTGTGGATCTTGAGCTTTCGCTGGATGGTTTCAGCGAAGAAGGCATTATAATTAGGACCGTAGGTGAGGACCTGGTTCTGACAGGGACAAATCCGCGCAGCACACTTTATGCTGTATACTCTTTTTTGGAAGACACGGTTGGTTGCCGGTGGTGGTCTTCTTCAGCCAGTTCCATTCCACGCATTCCAGACCTGACGATCGACGACCTGAACGTTCGATACGTTCCGCTGCTTGAATATCGCGATCCCCAGTTCAAATCTTCGCCCGAATGGGCGATTAGGAATCGCCTGAATGGATTTGAAACTAGCTTGACCG
Organism: Kiritimatiellia bacterium; assembly: GCA_963578625.1. GTDB lineage: Bacteria > Verrucomicrobiota > Kiritimatiellia > SLOV01 > SLOV01 > CAUZEO01. The sequence goes on from CAUZEO010000065.1 coordinate 14,253, forward strand.
ACCGGGAGGGCGGGAAGAAGTTTCGTTACATCGCCCATAGCAAGTGGAGTTCCCACACGTTCTGGACCCTTCTCCCCCCTCAGGTCTATTTTGAAGAGCATCCGGAGTTTTACAGCCTGATAGACGGAGAGCGAGCGCACTCTGTTCCACAAAACAAACACACGTCCCTGTGCCTGACGAACGATGAGATGAAGAGGGAGTTCACTCGCAATTGCCGCCTGGCGCTGAATTGGCACCCATGGGCAACCCTCTTTTCGATTTCGCAAGTGGACGAGGGCGGCGAGCCGAACCGGTGCTACTGCGATTCCTGCAGTGCCGTGGAGGCTGAGGATAATCCGTCCGGCCTGATCCTGCAGTTTGTAAACTCGATCGCCGCCGATCTGAAGGAAGACTTCCCGGACATGACCTTCGACACGCTGGCTTATCACTATTCGCAGAAACCGCCAAAGCATACCCGGGCCCGCGATGACGTGATTATTCGGCTTTCTTCAATCGGATGCTCATTCAACACGCCGATGTTCGAAAGCCGCGATGACAATCCGCGCCACAACCAGTTTAGAGATGACGTGATCGGCTGGTCCGAGAAAAGCGACCGGTTGTACGTTTGGGATTATGCGGTTAACTTTACGTATCATCCGCTGCCGCATCCGAACCTTCGGACGTTCGGGCCGAATTTCCGATGGATGGTGGAACACAATGTGAAGGGACTTCTTGAAGAGGCAGGTACGCCGGCCAAGGAGATTCCGGAATTGCGCGCCTGGCTGGTGGCGCAACTGATGTGGGACCCGTACCAGGATTCGCAGGCGCTGATCGAGGAGTTCTGCCACGGTTTTTACGGCGCCGCAGCCGAGCATGTGTTGGCCTATCTTGATGGTACGCATGACGCAGTCGAAGCGAGCGGTGACTACCTGGGGCTCTCCTCGCCTCCGGATGCGAAGTTTCTGTCCTTCGATACGCTGGATGCAAGCTGGCGGCGTGTGCAGGCGGCCGCGAAGGCGGTGAACGATGATCCGACGTTGCGTCGGCGCATTGAGAACCTTGAAATGTCGGTTTTGTTTGCGCTGTTTTATCGGTGGGAAGAGCTCCAGGAAGAAGCGCGTGCGGCGGGGAAGGAGTGGCCTTTGTCGGGAACACAAGCCGATGCGCGAGACCGGATCCGGACGCTTGCCGCCCGGCAGGGGATGCGACTGAAAAAAACTTCCAGCCCGATGCCGTTTTAATCCGCATATCGTGTTTCTCTACACTCGAGTTTTCGATGGGTTGTATTCGATTCGTCGTAGAAATCGTTCCCCGATATCGAAATTCGGCTGATCGCTGATGTAACGCCATCGAAGGACCCTCTGCATTTGTTCGTAGCGTCCGTCGTTCCCGAAGAATGGCTGTATCCTCGATAGGTTGCGCCCGATGTCCGGATGATCGAGGTCGGTCGTATCGAAGAGTCGAATTTGTGGAACGCTGGGATTGAGGCGGAGTTTGAACATATAGCGGGTCGTGTCGGTCCGGTTGCAGCGGGCGGCATGCCACAGGCGCGTGTCCCAGACGATCATCGTCCCCGCTTTGCAATTCGCATACTTGCGTCCCAGGACATGCTGGTAGTGGGATGCCTCGCCGGTCCGAATGTTGCGAAAATGGGTCCCAGGGATGAAACTGGTCCCTCCGATTTCCGGTGGCGTATCCTGGGGAAAAAGAGAGATTTGAATATCGAAATAGTCTTTCCGTAGATCGGTCACGGAATCCTGATGCAGGTTGGGCCCCACCTCGGTTCGCGGCGGGACGATGTGCACCGCATGATGGTCATAGAGCGGGTCCGGACCCACCAGGGAGTGGATCATGCCTTCGACCTGAGGTAGACGGAAAATGTCGCCGATCAGTTGGTCGCGCCAGATGTTGCAAAACGGGGCGCCGACGTCGAGACAACTCATCAAGGCTTCGATATTCGGGAGAATGGCATCGCACAATTCACGAGGAACCATTTCGTCGAATATAAGATACCCCTGGCCGACGAAATCCGCCATTTGCAGGGAAGTGAGTAGGTTCCCCTGGCGATTCATTCAGCAGGCTCCTCAACTTCGACGAACCGTTCCAGGACCGTTTGATACCGAAAATTCCCGACTTCGTGCGCCTCTTGCGCCGGGCGGTCCTGGAGCGCCGCCATCTGGACTACACGCCATCCATCGCGCATCGCGTCCAGCGCGGTGGGATAGGGGGGCTCCTCCTCGTCCTCGATGACGATGTTCCCCGGTATCGATGCGAAGTACCGGGACCAGCCGAAGACCGGCGCGTTCAGTTCCGGCCCGATCTGGAAAAGCACTAGAATGTCCTGAACTTTTTTCATGACGACGAGGGGGATAGAATTTGTAGCCCAGCTTATAGCATACAGTTGAGCGCCCATGGGATTGTTTTTTGGCTTGGGGCTTTACTACGGGATACCCGTGCTACGAACGGCTTGCTTGCTGGCGAGTGTTAGCGAATGATGGTTGCTATGGAAACGAGCCTCAATGCCGAGCTCACGGTATCGACGATTCAGACTCTCAGGAACCGGATTGATGAACGATTCCCGAACTCGGGATTGGGGACGGTTTGTGGAACTCTTCTGGACATTGCTGATCAGAGCAAGGTCCACGCAGAGCAGATTGCCAGGCCTCGCGTTCGGCTACGAATTGTTTCGGCGATTTTAATCATCCTGGGCGTTGTCGTTGCCGGCTACAGCGTGCTGATGCTGGACCTGTCCTGGAGTCGATTCAATGCGGGTGAGTTCGTTCAGATCATCGAGTCGAGTATCAATACAATCATTCTCGTCGGGGCGGCGGTTTTTTTCTCGTGACGATAGAGATCCGGATCAAGCGCGCGCGGGTCATCGAGGCCCTTCATGAGTTACGGGGAGTCGCGCACGTGATTGATATGCATCAGCTTACAAAGGATCCGAGCGGCATGAAATTCAAAGCGATCGCTACCGCTTCATCACCGGAGAGAACTCTGACGCCATTTCAGTTGACGCGCTACCTGGATTATTGCAGCGAAATGTTGTCTTTGACGGGTAAAGTGGCAGCGCTCTATGCGCAATGTCTTCCGGACATTGTCGTGTTGAGCGCTGTCAATGAATTGGAAAACCTCGTAACCGGCTTAAGCCGGAAAATCTGGCAGAAAATTATGATCATTCACCGATTTTCAAATGAAGAGGAATGACATGCGTATCGGAGTGATTGGATTGGGGCGACGGAGATATCTCGCGCAGCTTGCGCATCAGCCAGAGAACGGGGTGCGTGTCGTTGCGGCAGCGGATCCTCGCGATACAAACTGGGCGGAATTCGCGGAACGCGTGAATCCGGAGATGACCTTCGTAACGGACTATCATGAGCTGCTTGGTTTCTCGGAACTGGAGGCCGTGATCATTCTCAGTTCGGATTTTCTGCACGAGGAGCATGCGATAGCCGCCCTGGAGGCCGGGAAGGATGTCTACCTGGAAAAGCCGATGGCCATCACCATCGAGGGGTGCGACAAGATTCTGGAAACCGCATTTCGGACCGGGCGAAAACTTTCGGTCGGGCACAACATGCGCCACCTGGATACGGTACGGAAGATGAAGGAACTGATTGCCGCGGGAGCGATTGGTGAGGTGCGTTCCGGATGGTGCCGGCACTTTTGCTGTTACGGCGGCGACGCCTATTTCAAAGATTGGCATGCCGAGCGCGACAAGTCGACCAGC
>CAUZEO010000066.1:0-17790 GCA_963578625.1 Kiritimatiellia bacterium
TTCCCGCCAACACGCCTAACGGTAAGTACGAGGCGACGATTGAGGTGGAAGCCGGCCGTGTACTGAACCTCAAGCGACCGCTTCGGGTGAACACGCCGCTGCCCTGCCTGCAGCCGGCGCCAGTGCCCACGGTGGACGGCGACTTGGGCGATTGGAGCGCGGTGCGGCCGACCATTTGGTTGGTGTCCGAGAAGACCCGGGCCGAACTGCGGGCGCTGTGGACGGACGAGGGCCTGTACTTCGCGCTGGCTGTGCGTACGCTCTCGGTGACACCCGGTGTCGCCGGACAGTTCTGGGAAGCCGACAGCGCCGAGATCTTCCTGGACCCCGATTCCTCGGGCGGCGCGGCCTTCGACGGGGACGACCGGAAGTACTGGTTCCTGGCCACGGGACCGGAGGAGAAACCTGTGGCTGGAGTCGACGCTGCGCCGGGTCAGACGTGGGAGATCCCGGATTATGCCCTCCGTTGTACGGACGAAGGCTACGACCTCGAGGTGCGCATACCGGCGGATCAACTCCCGGGCTGGCCGCCGGAGGAGGGCGCCCTGCTGGGTTGCGATTTCAAGATCAATGATCCCGACTCCGCGGGCGCAAGTGCATCGTACTTCAGCGGGGCACAGCATTTTGGCGAGGGCGCGTACCAGGCGCCGTGGCTGTGGGGTTGGCTGGCGATGCTGGAGGAGACGGCCACCGACATCACGCTGTCTGCCGACACCTCCCACCCGGACCTCAGCACCTTTGTCCCGGGCGAGCCGGTGACGCTTTCTTTCCAGGTCGCCGGGTTGAAGCCAAACCAGGACGACCTGCAGCTCAAGCTGCGCATCCTGGACGAAATGGACCGGACGCTACAGGAGCAGACGTTGGACATTCGGGCCGACGCCGAGGGGCAATGGACCCAGGAGGTGGCAGCACCGTGCGAGAAGCAGGGCTTCTACCGGGCTTTTGTCGAGCTTTCAAACGGGCTTACGTTGCCGAAGCAGGGCATCAGCCGCCGGAAGGGCTACCTCACCTACGCCGTGATTCCCGATCCGACGAAGCGCAAGATATACGGCGAGAAGGAGAGCTTCTTCGGGATGATGGGGCCTCACGTGGCGAACGTGATTCCTCCGCTGGGCGTCCGCTGGGTGATCGAACCCTCACCGATCGCCGTGCGGCAGTTCGGCTATGCGTGGGGGCAAATGGAGCCGGATCATCCGGGGCAATTTGCGCAAGACCTCGCAGCCGCCCGCGCCAAAGGGGAGACGTTTCCGAAGCGGTTCTATCAGCACTGGCCCCTGTACACCGTAGACGGTCAGCCCAGGCGATGGCAGGTCTACACACTGCCGACCCTCTTCGTGGGGCCGCCCGAGTGGGCGGTCATTCCCGGAAGCAGGAGCTTCGTCACTGCGGCGCTGAAACCAGAGGCCGAGGAACACTGGCGCAACTATTGCCTCGAGGCAGCCAAAGCCTACGCGGAATGCTACCCCAACCGCGAGGAGCGCCTCTACCAGATCACTTGGGAGCCGCAAGGCTTCGAGGATGACGAGCGGCTCCTCCGAACCTACGAAATCGCTTACAAGGCCCTGCACGAATTGGACCCCAAAGCCGTGGTGATCGGCCCGACGTGCAGCAGTTCCATGGGAACGCTGGCGTGGGAGGAGCGGCTTCTCAGTAAGGGCTTAGGCAAGTACCTGGACGGGTACTCTGTTCATCCCTACCTGGACTGGCCGAACCTGCGCAGGACGCCCGAACAGAACGGGCTGATCGAAGGGATTCGTGCTCTCAAGGCGATGGTTCGGAAACATACCGGCAAGGATCTGCCGCTATTCAGCACCGAACAAGGCTTCCCCACCGCGCGGGATCCCTCCAAAGAACTGCTCCAGGCCTGGTGCCACATTCGCTCCAACCTGATCCTGTTGGGGGAAGGCTTCCGGTTCCACATTTCCTTCCACAGCTACGACTTTGGCGCGGAACCGGGCTACGGCTTCTTCTACAACCTCAGCGCCCGGGCCTACACCCCCGACAAGGTCAGCCCCAAGCCGGTGGTCCCGGCCTACGCGGCCATGACGTTCCTGGTAGACGGGCACAAGTCCAGCGGCCCCCTCGAGGGGTTGGGCGAAAACGCCTGGGGATACACCTATGAGGGCCCGGACGATGCAATCATGGCCCTGTGGAGCGACGAAGAGAAGACGGTATCCCTCCCGGTGAACGCTGAGCAGGCTGAGGTGTTCAACTGGATGGGGAACAGCAGACTCGTCGCGGCCAATGCGGGTAAGCTGGAAGTCGCGATCGGCCCGAGCCCGACCTATGTCAGATTGAACAAGGAGAGGAAAGCGGAGTGATAGAACCAAATTTCGATGTGAGCTTCTCACTGGGTGAGCCTGTCCTGATCATGCACGGCCCGGCCACGGATACCCCGTGGGGAGTCTGCCAGTTTCCGGACATGTGGCGTGGATGTGACGGCGCCGTCTATCTCTGCGTCAACATGGGGGTTGATTGCAACCTGGGGGACCATGAGGAATCGTGCTGGCTCAAGAGCGACAGCAACGGTGCGAGCTGGAGCAGGATTCCGCTTGCGCAGGTGGACTTGCGCCCCGATGTCGTGGAACTTTCCGACGGCGGCGCCATCTGTTTCGGGCGCGAACGCTTCGTCTATCATTGGTCGACATTCGGCCCCGGCAACCAATGGCCCCATCTTTACCCCGCGAAATGGGGGGTGGCAGCCGTGGCCGAACCCTTCTACTACCCGTATGGCTGGCGCTACGATGCGATCTACCGTTTCGGGGACTTGCCCGCCGAGGCACGGCAGTGGCCGTGCCGCATCCGCATGCCTGACGGTCAGTGGGAGGACTCTTCTTTTCTCGTAGACGCGCCGGAACTGCGCAAGTGCGGCATCGTTCGCCAGCAGCTCTGGTTTGAAAAGGAACAGACGTGGGAGGATGTGGAGCCTTACCTTGACCCTCCCGTGCCGATCAAGGTCACCTGCCTGGGGGACGGATCGCTGGTGACGCCCGTGTACGGTCAGCACCCGGAGGTGCTGGATCGGTATTTTGCCGTAATACATTGCCTGGCCTCTGAGGACGGCGGACGCACCTGGGACATGCGCGGCACGGTGGCTGACCAGGTCGGCCTGGTGACCCACGGATTCGGAGGCGACGAACAGGAGTTCGTCGAGACGGAAAACGGCGACATTCTGTGTTTTATGCGCACTCTGATGAGCGGGGATCAGGGCGTGAGCCGCGAACTCTATATGGCGCGGTCCAGCGACGGCGGAAGGAATTGGTCTACGCCGCAAGCCATCGCACCTGTATCGGTAACGCCCCACGTGACGAAGCTCAAGGACGGCGTCCTTGCGGTCATCTACGGCAGGCCCGGTGTTCATCTGGCGGCCAGCACCGATGGCGGCGTGACCTGGCCGGCGAGAAAGACCGTGGTCGGTCCAGCCGAATCCGAACTCCTCGCCCGCCCCGACGAGGTCGGACACAGCACGCTGGGCAATTCGCCCGAGACCTCCTGTTCCAATACCGACCTGGTAAAAACCGGGCCGGACCGTTTTCTCATCGCGTACAGCGATTTCCGATACCCTCACCCCGAAGGAGGGTTCTGCAAAGCGGTGCTTACTTGCGAGGTGACTGTTTCCAACCAGGTTTAGTGCAGTGTGACGTGGAGTTCTGATGCGAAACGGGCGAGTAGAACGGACCGTACGGCGGAGGACCGCCGTCTCCACTATTACGTTCGTCATAGATGGAGCCGGCCGTCCTCGGCCGGACCGACGCGTGGGTGTCCGGCTTACATCCCTGTTCACATTCGTCTGTTACAGCGCACGGGTCCACGATGCTGCATGCAGGTAAAATGATGTTGAGATCCTTGCTGTTGCTCTTGCTGGTGGCGCTTCCGGCCGCCGGCAACGAAATACTCGTCTACCCGGACGGGCCGCTCAACCCTCGTGTCCCCGCGATTCCACCGCAAGACGGGGGAAGCCGGGGGCATTGCTTTCCGATCAGCGAAGAGGGTGACTATCCTCTGAAGCCGTATATCCAGTTTCCCCAGGGAGGGCATCTGTCCGCTGACGTACGTGACGACCTGAACCCGGAGGAACGGCGTTTCTTTTCTCTATTCGACTCAACCTATTCGCTGAAACTGACCCGGTCCGACCTCGGCAAGAACCGCCAGGTCCGATTCGTTTATTCCAAAGGGGAAAACGAATTGGCTTCCGCCCATGTGCCGCCAATCCCCGCCGGCTGGTCGGGCGTAGAGCTCAAATGGAATCAAACGAGCGCCGACCTGTTCCAGGGTGGTAACAAGGTGGCGGAATTGAAACTCGAGGCGCCCTTCGTTCCCACCTCACTGAGAGTCGACGGGTGGGGAGTGGATGAATTGCAGGTTGCCGGGGACGGGGATCTGTCGCTGGATTGGGAGAGCGGCTACGCTGCGAGGGTGGGTCTGCCGCCGAAAGCCGAGGCGTTGCTCACGGCACGCCTGTTCGGCTTCGACACCTACGTCATCTCGCTGGACCCGGCCAAGCGTGATTGCCCGATGGTGCAGCTCATTAACACGGGGCCTGATGAGCGCCTGGCCACCATCCGCTTCAATCTTCAGAGCGAAGTCAGGGAGCAACAGCACACGTGGGAACAGACGGTGACCGTCCCGGCGCGTTCGGAGGCGATGGTTCCCGTGCAGTTCCCGTTCGAGATGGAGAGCGACGTGTACCACATGGCTGTTGCCGCGGGGGAGGCGACGCCGCCGATCGAGGCGCGCAAGCACTTCATGTACATCAAGCTGCGGAACGAGCCGCCGGGTCCCGAGAAGTTTGGCCTACATGATTCCATGCGGCCGATCGGATTCTGGCCGGACGCCCTCCCCATTCACCTGGAACACAGGTATGCCCACTGGGCCGATGTGCAAGGTCCACCCTGGCTCAAATTGTGGGACGGCAAATGGGGCCTGGATCCCGATTTGCCGCCCGAAGAGTGGAACTGGCGGAGGACCGAGAAAATCCTGGCTGCCTTCTATGCGGGGCACACCGTCTACGTGTCCATGACGGGGCTGCCGACCTTTCCCTGGATGCGGAGCAAGTTATACGAGGCCGAATCTCGCAGGAGGGAGAACCCCTGGGGCGTGACGGGAGGGGTACCGGACTTCGAGCGCTACCGGCGATTCCTTCGCGCCTTTGCCCTGCGATACAAAGGGAAGATTACCTTCTACGAGATCGAAAACGAGCCCAGTGGAATCATTTACAACTGCCTCAAGCCTGAGGACTACTTTCAAGTCGCCAAGGCTGTCTATGAGGAAGTGAAGGCGGTTGACCCCGAGGTCCGGGTCTTCGGTATCAGTGGCACGGGTGGTACTGCTGATGATTTCATTCCCTGGATGCGAGAGGTCTTCGAACTCGGAGGTCATCGGTACATGGACGGAGTCTCCTGGCACACTTACATAGCTCCGCGCATGCCGCATGAAGTCGACCTGATGGGCAGGTGCGCGAGTGCTCTCGATGCAATCGCCCAAACAGGTAAGAAGATGCCGATCATCAACTCGGAAACGGGCCTGAAGTTCGCCAATCGGGAAGAAATCGACCGGCCGATCTCAGAGGCGCGCCTTCGCGAGCTCAACCGTGAAGGCAGCGAAACCTGGCCGGATTACGGGATGTCGGAGAGAAGGGGCGGGGCTTCGTTTGTTCAGAATGTCATCGTGAACTTTCTGACCGGCGCTGAGTACTTCACCATCTTCGGTTGGCATCCCATGTGGTCGAGTCCGAAATCTGAGCCGGGCAGTGTCGAATTCGGATGGTTTGTCGCGGCATACAAGACAGACGGGCGAACGCCGGGGCAGCACACGCTGGCGCTCGGCGTGCTCATCGCACAGATGGAGCCTGCCGTTCACACGCGCGGGCGCGCGATCAGTCAGCACGGGATCCAAGGAGGTGTTTTTCCCAAGAAGGCCGGCGGTGAGGTGGCTGTTTTATGGTCTACGGGCAAATCCGGTACGTTGTTCGTCCAATCGGAGAATCCGACCCTGGAGCACGTCGACATGTTTGGGCACAGCAGCGTCCTGGAAGGCCGCGGGCACGGGGGTATCTATACGCACACCATCGTTTTGGAGGAAGAATCCTCTTATATCCACGCAAGGAAGCCGTTTCGGGAAGTCCTGGCATCACCGATAGAGTCGGTACATGTAGAGGCCGATTCGGCAGGTCGGCGGCAGATAGACCTTACGATCAAGAATGTCTTCCCGAAGCCGTGGCAGGGGCGGATCGCGTTCGAGAAAGAGCCGGGATGGCGGATTGTCCCCGCCGAACGGGACTTCATGCTCAAACCCGGCGAACACGCTGCTTTGTCGTTTGAATACGAAGTCGACCCGAGCGTGGCCAGGGGGCGACATTCTCACGCTCTCCGCGTCAGCTTACCGGATGGAACGCCGTGTCTCTCCGCGGTGACGATTGCGGTCAGCCCCGTCTTCCGCATACCGCGGTTGCCCGATGATTCCTCCCTTTCCGGGGTGCAGGCCTGGCAGCCGCCGGGAGGCCCCCTTGTGCTGAATCGAAGGGATCAGGTTGTGGTGGGACGACCGCCGTGTCCCGACGGGCTTCTGGAAAGGGAAGGCTGGACCGGCCCCGACGAACTGTCCGCCGAGGCCAAGGTCGGCTATGACGAAGACGGTCTGTCGGTTTACGTCAAGGTACACGATGCCCATCCGGGTCTGCCTGACGAGTGGCCGGGCGTCTTGGGTTCGTCCCTGGAATTCTTCTTTGACTTCCGATCGAAGGACAGCGAATTGGGCAGGGTAAACTATGACACGAAAGTCCATCAGTTGGTGGTCCGGCCCGTGATCGAACAGGGCCAGACACCGGCGCTCTGGCATGCGTCCCGCGCATCGTCGGCACTATCGAATATATCGCTTGATGCCGGACGCCTCGATGACGAGAACTACTGGGTTGTCCTGCACATTCCATGGAGCGACATCGGCAATCCGTTGCCGCCGGGAACGCGGATGGGGTTCGACATCGGGGTCAACGGTCCCCCCCGGAATCGCAAGGGCCGCAAGACCCAGATCATGATGTTCGGGAATTCGGACAATTGCGTGAACGCATCGGCATTTGGCGTGGGGATACTGGGCGACCGTCCGCGCGATTGATGCGCGGCGAACAGAGGAAGATCGGACCGGACGAAGTGAAGTCGGTTAAGGGTATCCGAGTAAGTGTGGGGACGAAGAGAATCGGTTACGTGTAGGGACGAAGTGTAGTCTCCGGGCAGTTCAGACTCTTACGCGCCACACTTCAACGCCACCCTTACTCGGATACACTTAACCGATCGACTTAAACGAGAACCCGAGGAAACAAAGCGCGCGAGTGAAACGGACGCGAACACGGCACTGGAGGCTATTTCAGGCTGGCGCCTGAAAAACCTCAGTGTAATCGTATGCCCATGCAAGGCTGTATCGAGATGCAGAGGAAGAGATGCGACCGCATCGCCGGAACCGTCTATCGCATAGACGGGATCCTCGGCGGTTACCTGAGAAATGTCTCCGAACAATGGCTGAAGACGGCGCCGCTGGCGAATCCGGCCATGCTCGAGATGTTTCGCGATCGCGACCGCCGGCCGCGGCGCGATATGGTGCCGTGGGCGGGCGAGTTCGCCGGCAAGTATTTGACAAGTGCGGTGCAAGTTTTGCGCCTGACCGGCGATCCGGAGCTGAGAGGGGTCATCGAGGCGTTTGTACGCGAACTCGTCACCCTGCAGGCCGACAATGGCTATCTCGGCCCGTGGCCGGCGGAGTGCGGCCTGACCAATCGGTCGCCGACCCCCCGGGGCGGCAGTTCGACCTGGGATTCCTGGGGCCACTATCACATTACACTGGGGCTGCTGCTCTGGTATGAAGATACAAACGACGAGGATGCACTCAATACCGCGAGGCGCATCGCCGACCGCTTATGCGAGATGTACCTGGGGGCGAAGTCCCCGCGGCTGGTGGACACCGGTTCGACCGAGATGAACCTGGCGCCGGCGCATTCCATGGCCCTGCTCTACCGGTTCACCGAAGAATCGCGCTACCTGCAGTTGGCCGAACAGATCGTCGCGGAATTCGCCGCGGTCGACGACAGGGGACGTCCGCTTGCGGGCAACTACCTGGAGGGGCCGTTTGCAGGCCTGGAGTTCTTCGAGCTGACCAGACCGCGTTGGGAGAGTCTGCACGCGATCATGGCACTCTCGGAACTGTCCCTGAGCACGGGCCGGAAGGAGTACGGCGACGCCTTTCAGGCGATTTGGTGGAGCATCACACGCACGGACCGTCACAACACCGGTGGTTTCAGTTCCGGCGAGAAGGCCAACGGTAACCCATACGATCTTGGTGCGATCGAGACCTGCTGTACTATCGCCTGGATCGCGCTCAGCGTGGAGATGTTGCGTCTGACCGGCGACGCACGCGTCGCCGATGAACTGGAACTGAGCACGTTGAACTCCGTGATCGGCATGCATTCGTTCAGCGGTCGCTGGGTCACGTACGATACGCCGCCGGACGGCAAACGGTTTGCCTTCTACACCGCGCACCCCTGGCAGGGCCGCGAGGGCAGTCCGGAACTGAACTGCTGCAGCGTCAACGGCCCGAGGGGGTTCGGCATGGTGTCCGACTGGGCGCTGGTGAGAGATGACCGCGGACTCGTGCTCAACTGGTACGGCCCGTCGAGCCTGACGGCTCGGCTGACGGACAGCGTCGACGTCACGCTCCGGCAAAGGACCGACTATCCATGGGACGGCCGCATCGAGTTGACGGTCGCGCCGTCGGCGCCCGCGGATTTCTGCCTGAAGCTGCGGATTCCGCGCTGGTCGACGACAACGCGGGTGGCGATCAACGGCGAGTCCGTCGATGACGTGGCGCCGGGCGTGTACCTGGCATTGGAGCGCCGCTGGCAGTCCGGCGATACGGTCGAAATCGACCTGGACATGTTCCTGCATATGTGGACCGGAGAGTTGGAGCGGGCGGGCAAGACTTCGATTTACCGCGGCCCGATACTCTTGACATATGACCGCCGTTACAACGACGTCGATCCGGACGATCTGCCGCTGCTCGATGCGCGGAATCTGGCATACCGTCACGTGGATTGGCCGCACTGGCTGCCGCCGGCGATGCTTCTGGAGTTCACAACGAGGGACGATGGCACGTTGCGCCTCTGTGACTTCGGCAGTGCCGGCGAGGGAGGCACGCCGTACAAGTCGTGGCTCTCCGTTGAAAACGTCGACGCGGATGGTCCCCGGTATTTTGCCCCCGCCCCGGCCGAAAGGCTGCGCGCCGACATGGGGCGATACGCGGTACTCTACGCCTCGTTCCGAGCCATGGACCATATCGGCTCCCAGCCCTGGGGCCTGGCCCTGGTGCGGTTGCGTCACGGCTGGCCGGCGTTTGTCCGGAGTTGTGACAGCGCCCGGAAGATGATCGACACGCACCCGGATGCGCCCGGGGCGCGTGCGCTCGCCGACGCCCTGGCCCGGCTGGAGAGTGAATTGGACTTGATGGACCCCGCGTTTCTCGATCATCTCGATCGCGAGCAGAAGCAGGCGGATCCCGCGCCACCGTGTACGCTGACAGACTTCGGCGTCAGCGAACTGAAGTCGCCGGTGGCCGATATCCGCAAGGCCGGACTGCCGGCACAGTCGGAGTCGTTTCGGACGATCCAACCTGCGGATCGGAATCATTGGTTTGACGTCAATGCGGTGCATGGCGGCCTGGCGGGCTTGGTGTATCTTCGCGCGACTGTGAACCTGCCGCGGGCTACTGCCGGACAGATTCATTACGGTGCGGACGGACCGGTCAAGGTCTGGGTCAACGGCCTGGAAGTCGGCTGCCGGACGGACGCGGTCGACCCGGCCAAACCGGCCGAGTACTTGGCCCAAGTGGATTGGGTCGAGGGCGACAATTCGCTGGTGTTCGCCTTGGACACGGCTCATGGGCACGCCTGGGGGATTCACGTAACAGCCGCGGCCGAAGGGGGTCGTCGGCAGGAAGGATGACCATGGAACAGACTGTCGTATTTCATGCAGGCGAGCAAGATGTGCCCAGTATGCGTATCCCGGGGATCGTGCTGTCGAAACGGGGGACGCTGCTGGCGTTCTGTGAGGCGCGGGTCGGAGGGGATCGAACGCGCACTGACATTGTCCTGAAACGGAGTGAAGACGGAGGCAAGACATGGGGGCCTCTGCAACGTGTGTTGAAATCTACGGGGGACCAGGAAGCCTATACGAATGTCTGTCCCGTGGCCGATACCGTCACCGGTACCATCTTCTTTTTCGTGACCCTCTTCCCCGACGGAGGCGTCGATATCCGGGAATGGGAGGCACGCAAACGGTACGGCGTCATACGAACCATCATCACGAAGAGCACGGATGACGGAATCACGTGGTCCGCGCCGCTCGACATTACCGAGCAGATCACGGATGTCACCGCTGACATTGGAAAGAAGACGGGACCTGGTGCCGGCATACAGACCTCTGATGGGAGATTGGTGATTCCCTACGGGCTGGGGCCGGAATTAGAGAGCAGGGCCATGATCGTCTACAGTGACGATCACGGGGAGAGTTGGCAGGCGGGTGGAAGAACCAGAAGCACGAGCACCGAGACGCAGGTCGTGGAACTCTCCGACGGCAGTCTGCGGCTGGACATGCGCAACCAGAGGCCAGAAGAGCAACCAAGACATTGCCGGCACTATGCCGTTAGCCGGGATGGAGGCATGAGTTGGACAGAGCCGGTGCAAGCCCCGGAACTGATCGACACCGCCAGCCAGGGATCCATCCTGCGGCACCCGTTCCGGCAGAAAGGGCAGGACAGGGACCCGATCCTCTTCGCCAACCCCGTCTCTACCTTTGCCAACCGTGTGAACATGACGGTCCGGATGAGTTACGATGATGGTAACACCTGGCCGGTGGCAAGGACCGTACATCCCGGGCCCTGCGCTTATTGCTGCCTGGTTTCGCTGCCGGACGGAACAGTTGGTCTGCTCTACGAGAACGGCGACGAGCACCGCTACGAGCGTATCAGCTTCGCGCGGTTCGATCTCGAGTGGTTGGCGCAGGGCCGCGCCTCTGGAGGGTAGGAATTAGGTTTAAGTAATGAATGTAGAGATTGTTTCAACTTCAAATGGAAAATGTCGGACAAGGATGTACACGGACATGCTTTTCATTCCTCTGCTGCTGGCGGCCACTCTCGGCCCTGTTGCTCTCCGGGCTGAGGTGACCATCGGCGGGGTGACCTACGACAGTGTGGACACCGGATCGGAGTTCACTGAACTCGTGGATGACATCGTCCATCGCCGCCAGGACTGGGTGCCGCCGTCCCCTACGGCCGCCGAGGTGGCCTCCGGGTTCGTGGTCTACGTGACCGCGGACCCCGGCCACTACCGGGTCCCCAAAGACTGGGAGCAGGAACACGTCACGAACCTGAGCACTTTCTTGTCGCCGGGGGAAGACAAAGCCGCGTGGTTCGGCCTGTATGCCTTGGAGGAACTGCAGGACCTGGCAGTGACGGTGGAGGCGCCTGACATGCCGTTCACCGTGGACGTGCGCAATATGTGGTTCTGGCCCCAGCGCACCGGGACGCACTCGCGCCAATGGTATATGACGCCGGAACTGCTGCTCCCCTGCCAGAACGGGCGGACGATGGCCCCCACAACCGGCGGCGTGTTGGAATGGCGGCCTTTCCACGTGCTCGCCCGCGAATCGGCCGGCCTGTGGCTCACCGTCACGGCTCCCCCAGAGGCGCCTCCGGGAAGCTATGCCGCGACGATTCGAGTATCGTCGGCCGACAAGCCCGACCTGCTCCTGCCTTTCACCGTGGAAATCCTGCCTCTGATCCTGCGGCGTCCGGCGGATCGCCACTGGTTGGTGTATTGCGATTTGGTGGACCGTCAGGGCCTCAAACTGAGCGATGCGCAGAGGCCGATCCTGTTGCGCGACTTCGCCCGGCACGGGATCACTGGCCTGATCGAAGTGCCCCTGGGAGAACCCGACGCCTCCCGACTGAAAGAGGGACGGGCGCGGTTCGATGCCTCCCCGTTTATCACCCTGGCCCGCCAAGCGCGAGAAGCTGGCCTGCCCGGACCGCACGTGTGCCACTATGGCGAGGTGGGGAAGGTGGCCGGGGCTGTACAGGAGTCTCTCGGCCTGGCCAATGACGATCTCCAGGGGGAATGGCCGACCGCCTACCGGGACGGGGTGGTCGCCCTGGCGCGGGCCGCAGTGGAAGCGACCCAGCCTGCCGGCGTCGAGTGGTACGTCTATCCGTTCGACGAGCCGTCGCAACCATCCCCGCACGTGCTGCAGACCTACGAGGCCTGGCGCGCCGGCGGGGCGAAGACCTACGTCACCTGGTGGCACGGGACGGAGTTCCTCCAGCAGGCCGCGCCGCACCTGAGCGTTATCTGTTTCGGACGGGACGCCCTGCAGGTTTTCGGGAAGCCGAGCCGCGGATTCTGCCGACAGGTGGACGCCGAGTTCTGGTTCTACGGCTCCGGCTGCTACGATGGCCAGGAGGCGCAGATGTTCTCCAACCGCTACGCGGCCGGATTCCTGATGTGGAACAGCGGGGCCACGGGCCATGCGACCTGGACCTTCTGCCGTCTCTTTGGAGACCCATTTAACGACTTCGACGGCAGCGCCAAGGATTGGGCGACGGCCTATCCCCACCTTCTCCAGCCCAACGACTGGAGCTCTTTCCAGGGAGTCCTCCCCACCATCGCATGGGAATCCATCCGCGAGGGGATCAACGACTACCGCTACCTGTACACCCTTCAATCATTGATCGAGGAAATCCGGAACGATCCGCGCGAAGTGATGCAGGCGGCCGCGGCGCAGGCGGCGGAAAGACTTCAGGAACTGAGCAAGAAGGTGGGTGGTGGCTGGTTGCAGGGGACCTCGCCGCAACGCATGAACGAAGTCCGGCGACACGTTGCGGATCAGATCATCGCGTTGGAGGCGGTGATGGCCGACCACGGGACGACGGCGGAGTAAATGCTCACCTCGCACCGGAGGACTGCGATGCGTGCACAGATGGTGGGTCTGATCGCGGTCTGGTGTCTCGGCGTCAGCTCGCCGGGGTGGTCAGCGAGTGTCCGGATGCTTCAGAGCGATGGGCTTTCGATCGTTCGCCTGAAGAACAACCAGGTGACGGTGGAGATCGCCGCCAACTCGGGGGCGAGGATCTGCTCGTTGGTCCGCAACGCAGACAAGACGGAGCTGGTCTGGTGGCGTGCTGACGGGCGGAGCGGAATACTGGACGACAAGTCGGAGCTGAGTGCCGCCGGCTACGCCGTCCAGGTGGAGGAGAGCGGACCGGCCCGCGTGAGTGTCACGTTCTCAGCCTCCAACGTCGACGTTGAGATCACCAAACGTGTGACACTGATCGAGGGCGAGTCGGCACTGCGCGTGGAGTACACCTACACGAACCCCGGCGACGCCCGCCTGGAGGCCGAGCACATGGTTCGCAACTACTACCTGGCCGGGGGAACGGCGGGATCCGAGGACCGCTACTTTTGGCATGGCGCTCGCGGGGTCGAGAGCCTGCCGTACCCGTACGGCGATATCGGTCGGTGGCACGAAGTCGAGTATCCCTGGTATGCCGTCATCGACCAGGAAGCGCAAACGGGCCTGGCCATCGTCGTGGACTCACCCGCCCTTCACATGTTCTACAACTGGGCCGACGGCCCGCCACCGAATCCGAGCGTCGAGTGGACCGTTGGCCTCAATCTGGGCCCCGGCGAATCACTCACCGTGCCGGTGACGCTCGCGCTGCTCGAGGGGATGCCCGAGATCACCAGCGCCACCCCGAAAGCCGTCACCCGCCTGACGCCCCAGGCCGACGGTACGACCCTCGCGACCGATGTTGAGCTGACGCACGTGGCCGACGCCCCGGCGGAGACCTCGGTCCGCTTCCGCTATGAGACGCTGGACCGCGTCTTCGTGTGGGAGGAGGTGGGGATGGAGTTCCCGGCGGCCGGGCCCGGTCAGGTTCTCCGCGACAGCACAACCCACACGCTGCCGGCGGAGGGCACGTACGTACTCACCGCGGAGGCAACGAGCGGCGAGACGCAACTGACCTCCTTCGAGGTGCCGGTGGTGGTCGGGAAGTCTTCGGGGAGCTACTTCAAGGGACGGCGGGAAGGCGAGCAGAGCTACGTACTTGCCGCGGTGACGGACCGGGATGTGCGACGGGGGTATGCCGTCCACTACGGCGGGCCCGAGCCGCCGTTTCCTCCGGCGGGTCCGCTGGAGATCGCGATGGGTGTTGATGAGCTGGAGTCGCTGGAGATCTGTGTGTTGGCTCTCCGGGACCTCGGTTCGGTTGAGCTGTCCGTTGCGGCTGCGCCCCCACTGCCGGACGGTGCTGTCCTCGTTCGGACGCAGGCACGCGTCTCCACGGCCGGGCCGCCGCCGGCCCATGACGACTGTGGACTGTTCGAGGGGAATCGCCACGAACTGGCGACCGGAGATCACAAGAGCTTCTGGGTGACCCTGGACGGGCGGGAGATGGCGCCCGGACGGTACCCGCTGACGCTGACGCTGCGACCGGAGGCGGCCGAACCGCGGGCCCTTCACGTCGTGGTCCGAGTGCTGGATGTCACGAGGGCCCCGCCGGAGGCCGCCGCACTCCGGCTCTACGGCCCGCTCACTTACATCAGCGGGAACCTGGCGGCACATGCGCGGTTACTCACCGAAGCCGGCGTCCGTGAAGTCCAGGTACACTTCCCGTTCAACACCTGGAAGAACGCCGCCGGCGTGCAGCGAGGCGAGGACAGGGAACTCGTCATCCGCCTCGATGGCGTCACGGCCAGGCTGGAGACCGCCCAGGCGGCCGGCTTCGACCGGCTCGCCTTCATGTACCACCTTCACCGAGACGACTGGTTCTCGGGGCTCGAAGGGGAAGCCCCGGAGGCAATCACAGCCGCGAAGCGCGAGTTCGACACCCGGCTGATCCAGCACTGCGTGGACCTCGGCTTCGAGCAGATCTGGATCTATGCCCTCGACGAGCCGTCCGTGCCCGACGCAACGAAGCCGGAAACGCTCGAGCAGCTTCGGTCGCTCAAGGCCGTACACCCGGAACTCAAGGTACACATGACGATCAACCACTTCAGCCCGGATTTCGCCGCGCCGCTCGATCCTGTCCTCGACATCTGGACGCCCAGTCGACCTATCTGCTGGACGCTGCTGGAGGACATGCGGTCGGGGCACACGACACTCGACGCCACGGATGAGATCGGCTTCTACCATGGCGCGTTCTGCACGTCGTCTCCCGATGACACGAGGACGGCCGGCTGGCAGGCGGCGTTCCTGGACGTCACGCACTACTCCCTTTTCGCTTACCACCAGGGAATCGCGCCGGACCGCCTGTGGGTGCTGTTCGCTAACGGCCCCGAGGGGCCCGTGACCACGTCCGGCCTGGAGGGGGTGCGTGACGGCTACGAGGACTATGCCTATTGGCGCAGACTGAGCCTGCTGCTGCAAGAGGCGGACAAGCTCGATGAGGGCGTGCTGACCGAGGCACAACGGGACGCCATCCACGGGGCGAGGGCGTTTCGGGAGAGCGCGTTCAGCATGGAGCCGGACGCGCTTGTGCCGATGACCATGAACACGGGAGGGCACGGCGCCCGGTCGTGGCCGGGGGTCAGATCAACGAGTCGGCTCGCACTCATGGCGGCCAAGGTGGAGTTGCTGGAGAGGATCGATGCACTCAACCAAGCCCTTGCCCACTGACGATTCTTCAAGTCATACACTTAATCGCACACTTCACCGCCCCACTTAGCCGGATACACTTCACCGATCGACTTACTTGAGATTGCCCGATTTGCAGCCATCCAGGAAAAGTGCTTCGGTTAAGTGTATCCGAGTAAGGGTGGCGGTTACGTGGAGGCTCAAGTGTGTCGTCCGCTGAGCCAAGCCCCGGCAACCAGGCTTCTATGGAGCTGAGTTAACGGCCGACGAAGATGTGTCCTCAATCATTCCGCCGGCTTCGCCTGGAATCGCAGCAACACGCCCTCGCCGCCGCCGAGGGTCATGCTGCACACAGCATCGGGTGCTTCGAGCGGTTTCCACTCGGCTGCCTGGGTGTCAAAGCGTGATGCCTGCTGAATCTCAGCGATTCGAAATCGCGCCGTCGCGACCAGCTCCGGATCCATCCTGTCCGTGTCCATCGCGTGACGCTTGTTTTGCAGCATTACATACACGCTTGTATCTGACGGGTCATCCATATTCTCGAACATGCCCAGCAGGAACCTGTCGCCCTCGAAGTCCGTGATCGGCGGCACGTCGCCCTCCTGGTAGATCGTCACGGTGTCATGGACCGTGTCCTCGATTTGCGCTTGCGGATCAGCCTGGCAGTGGAAGACGCCGGTGGACCGCAGATGCTTGACGATGGGCCAGAGGTGGTGCAGTTCCCGGTTGAGGGTACGCACGTGGTGGTACGACGCGTTGGGCTGGTCCGGCGCATCGAGAAGACCGCTGCTCGACTTGTATCGGTAGTACCAGATCCCTTTAGCGCCGTAAGCAACGATGCCGTAGACCTGCCAATAGAGGTCCGATTCGCTGGCTTGTCGGAACTGCACACGGCTGGGCGAGCCGTGTTCAGCCACGAGCGCCCAGCCCATGTACCCGATGTCATGGGCGAGGGCGGCACGGCGCAGGTCCTCCAGGTTGCCGTACAGGTGGGGTCGGGTCCGTCCATTGGCCAGCAGGACATACTCGGTTCGCATGACAAAACATGGATGCTGCAGCGCGATCACCTCGCCCACGTAGTTGCCGCCCCAATTGTTAAGCAACGGGATGGCACCGCCCTGGTCTTCACGCAGAATGCGCGCAAAGGCCTTCCCGTAGTCGAACATCTGCGGGCGCCGTTGGGGCTCGTCCTTCATGAAATAACCGATCTTGGCCGGGAACTCGGCTGTCGGGTCGCCGGTTCGCACCAACGGCTCGAGCCCCGCGGCCACCGCGCGCCGGTACTCGCCGCCGAAGATCTTCACCATCGAGAATCCCGCGTTGGCATACGTCTGGAACTTGTCCGGCGCATTGTTCCACTCACCGGCGCTGAAGAACGACCAGCCGGCGGTTGGAAAGCGCTTGCGTGCCAGCCGCCACGCGCGCCATTTCTGCTGGGTCAGTTGCTTGAGCTC
This sequence comes from Kiritimatiellia bacterium, assembly GCA_963578625.1. Classification (GTDB taxonomy): domain Bacteria; phylum Verrucomicrobiota; class Kiritimatiellia; order SLOV01; family SLOV01; genus CAUZEO01. The sequence goes on from CAUZEO010000066.1 coordinate 17,126, forward strand.
CACATCGACGACGCCCAGGGCGACCCGGTCGAACCACGTCCGGCCCGGCTCGTCGCCGGCAGTGAGACGGATCCGCACTTGCGTCGCACTCTTTGGCACGTGCACGAGCTCGTCGATGATGCGCCACGTTCGATCGCTCAGCACCCGCCACCGGTAAGCGCGATCGGGGATCGGAAAGTCGGCGCGCTCCACCTGTCGGCCGGTGCCGTCGGCAAAGTCAAGGCTGACGGAGCCGCCCGCGGCGCCTTCGATGCGGCAAAACGCGATCAGAAACACCGTCGAACCGCCTTCAACAGCAATGCCGTCCTGGTACCATTCCAGCCGCTGTGGCCGACCGCTTTCGGACGGGTCCTTGCGCTCAATCATTGCGCTGGCGGCGACGCCCTCGTATCCGGGATCGTTCACCGCCACCGTCGTGTCGCGACGAAAGCTGTACGCGTCGCCATCCGCTTCCGGCAACCGGTTCCAACCGGCGGGCATTTCCTCGCCGCCGTCGAAATGTCCGTTCTCAACCAGGTTCCACGGCTCGGAAGGCGTTTCGGCGCACAGGCCCACGGAAACATTCGCGCAGAGCAACGATACACAGAGCCATTTATCGAACCGTATGATCTTCATCATTCGAAACCTCCTTTCACATTACGCCGGTACCGTCAGACCGGCAAGCG
>CAUZEO010000067.1:0-17695 GCA_963578625.1 Kiritimatiellia bacterium
GTTGACAAATTGTTTGTTATGACGATTGTGATCGGCTACATTCTAGCATGCAAGGTGATCGGAATCTTGAACAAGGTACCCATAGCATTCGCGCTCACCGGGATCATCACTTTGTCGGTCCTGGCAATCGCGATAGAAGAGGACGTAACCGTGGAAAATAAAGCCCCCCCGTTTTCGCTCACCGGCTCCGACGGCAAGGAGTATTCCCTCGCCGATTTCAAAGAGAAGAAAGTCGTGGTGCTGGCATGGTTCCCAAAAGCTTTCACCGGCGGTTGAACGAAGGAATGCAAGTCGCTGCGTGACAGCGGCAGTAAGATCGCTCAACACGATGTCGCCTACTTCGCCGCAAGCTGCGACACCGTCGAGACCAACACAGAATTTGCAGAATCTCTGGACCTTAACTATCCGATTCTCAGCGATCCGGGAAAAGAAGTCGCGGGAAAATACGGCGTAGTGACTGAAGAGCGGCAAATCCCGTTCCGGTGGACCTTCTATATCGGACGTGATGGTGAGATTCTTTTCATAGACAAGAACGTCAACCCAGACACCCACGGCGAGGACGTGGCGAAAAAGTTGCAGGAGTTGGGGGTTTCGTTGCCGGCTCCAGATTGAGCCGGCAACAACGGGTTCGGAACCTCCCGCGTCCGGTACGAAGCAGAGCCCCCCGATAAACTTTGGAACCGATTCATATGGCTATCACTTCCATCACCGCCAATCCGCCCCGCCTGACCGAGCCTGCCGAGAACCCGCCCGGGGAGATTTGCCGCTACGGCCTCGCTTTCCCCTTTCAGGTCGCGCCGAAGCTGGCAGCCATCCTGTGCTGTCTGCGCAACGAGGGCCATCCGGTGGGCGATTTCGAGAACGGGAGTGACGTATTTCTCTTTGACGATATAAACAGAATCGATCCCGCTGGCGCGGTACCGATCGTTCGCAATGATACCTATGTCAACGAGAAAGGGGAACGGCGCATCGTCATCCACTACGGGGGCGCCGGTGGATTCGTTCCGTTGGGCGCATTGCGCGAGGACGGCACCCCGCACCCCCACGCGGGCACTGGCTTCGGCGTCGGGGAGAGTTTGGATTTTCCGTTACTTGGCAAAGGCCATTACTCCAAATCCCACAAGCGGACGAAGGTAATCCAGCGCACGCACCTCTACCAGTTCACGTACGACACGAACTTCTTTCTGATCGACGACACCGAGGTGTACAGTGCTGACGATCCGTTGCGAGCCTCGGGGTCAGGTTCGCAGTGGCCGCTCCTCTGTCCGGCTCTCAAGCAGGGTATTCCCGACGGCGACGAATATCTGAGTCCGATCACTTCCTCGCGGGGCGACTTGCCGAGTGGCGCCGAATTGGGATCGTGCGGCGTGGCACGCTGGCAGCGGCGCGGCGCGGCCTGGGAACCGGTGTCCTATGTGCCTGTCGCTCTCAATTCCGGTGACGAAATTTGGGCGGAACCGAGCCTGGTGCGTGATGTGGGCGACTCGCTGCTGTTCACAAGCCGAGGTTGCTTCGGCAGCGCGGGCGACGTGATCAGGATCTGGCGCAGCACGGATGGCGGAGAGCATTGGGAGGTCGTAATTGACAAGCAGGAAGCCCGGGGCCAGGCGCCGGTCACGATCAATCAGGCCGTCGACGGAACGCCCTACATCGTCTGCAACAAGCCCGGACACGAGCGCGATTGGCTTATCATCTATCCGCTCAACGACGAGCGCTCGGATCTTTTGCCGGCGATGGATGTGCGGAATGCGCTTGAGGATTTCGGTCCACCACCCAAAGGCCCTGTCTGGTTCATGGACCATTCGATGGGCGAGACGCTGCGCCTTGGCGATGGGATGTGGCATCATGTTCTCAGCTACCGCAACATGGACCGCGGCGAGCACTCGGGCGGCGAACCGCCTCCCTCTTCAGGGCAGTACCTGGAAGAACTGCTGTCGGATGGCCCTGCGCGGCCGGTGTGGAAGTTTGAATCTACTTCAGGAATTCAAGCGTCGTGAGAGAAAAAGGGGCGCACGTCAACGCCCAGTGGTTTGACTGCCGTTCAACCTGTGCATCCCGCGGTGTGATTCGTAGCGGAGTTTGAAAGTCATTCGCCGCAAGCGGTTCGCAGGCTCCCAGGACCCATGCCGTTGCGCGAGATGGTTGGTCGTCGGAGGTTCCCCTGAATTGCAGGCGAAGGATCTCTTCGCGATCCAGGTGTGGATTTACGACCGAGAGGGACATTCGGGTCCCATCCGGAGTCATGGACGCGGCAATGTCGAGTTTTGGCAGTCCTCCTGCGGTATGCCCGGGTCCTCACCGCTCCAGACGCCGTCGTTAATACCTCGGCCGAGAAATTCCACGAAGTGGCCAAAGATTTCCGGGGCAATCGTTGTTTGACGGCTGCCGGGAACCACGGTGATGAGTTGTTCTGACATAGTGCTCTCACCCGTTGGTCGACTATTTCTCGTAATCCCGTTGTACATAGTCATCCGGATCCAGGAGCGCGATCCGCGCCATTTTCTCCCAGAGCTCTATCTGATTGAAACTCGGCGTGATTAATTCGTCCGGCAAGCTGCTATAGATTTCACGTGCCGATGTATACAGGATCAGGTCCGTTAACCCCTCGTCAAACTCCCGCCGCTGCGGTGGCTTCGAAAGCCCATACTCGGCAATGGCATCCGCAATCAAGTAGTTGACCTCGATGAGTTTCAGCACCTGCTTCCGTCCATCCGGTTCGGCAAACGCCTCATCGATAATCGGCGCCATGGATTCGGCATAGCGGGGTAGTTGCCGGAACTGCCTGTTCAACCACTTGGGGTAGGGGGCATATTTTCTGTTTAGCATAAAGCATAGCTCCATTTGCCGGCGCAAACACTGGCTCAGGTAATGTGCGCGCGTAATCGGGTCGTTCCGCTTCGCCACGCGATAGAGGTTGTAGGGGGCATCGCGTCCGGTTGCGTAGCAGCACCAGTCGGCAATCCTTTTTTTCCAAACGGTTTCAGGATAGTAATGCAGGACCTCCCGCCGATGAGTGAGCTCGCCGTGACCATCGATCACGACGTCGCCTCCGGTTACATGCTGCAAGTCCGTTTCACAGAGTTTAATCCAGTCCAAATCGGTTTCCGGCAGCGTAGATGTGCCCAGAAAAAATTCGAAGAAAGACTCGATGGAGGTACAGCAGACACCAATGAGATCCTCGAGGCCAACAACGACTTCATAGTCGCGATAGGTGCCGGGCAGATTGTGGTGCAGGAAACTTTTGATTTGTGGTCCGAGTGTATCTTCGTCTTCCCGCCGGAAAAAGATTGTCGCGCGCGGTCCCCAGTGATGATCGCGGCTGATCTCGTCATCCCACCCTTGAACATCCGATCCGGTCCCAATCACCGCCACCGCAAGACGGTCGATTTCGTCACCGATCTCAACGCGCAGTCCGGGCAGAATGACTTCCTGGATGTATTCTCTACTGATTTCGAGTCCGGTGGGCATATGATAAAACTTGTTTGAATCTATATCTACGCTTCACCTTTCTCCTGATCCGAATCGAAAATTGATCAGGAATATGATATAGCGATACTCATATCCATATACCCATGCGAAAACAACCATGAATGGCAAAATACAAGTCGATTCGATCGAGATGCTGCAACAGCTTCGATCTGTTCTTGTGCAGACGAATAGAGAGGTAGCCGATTACGCGGCCTGCGCCGGGGTGGATGCGCGCCGGGTTAGCGTAGCCCTGGACTCGCAGATTGCGGAAGCACATCGGGCTGCATCGGAAGGGAGAAGGGCCACCAGCGCGAAGGAATCAGAAGCCACCCGGTTCCAAGCGAAGCGCGCAGAAGAAAGAATACAAGAATTGGCTTCGCTTCAGGCACAACTCCAGCATGCGATCGACGTTTTTCAGAGTGTGTCGAGGACGTTGGTTGCCGATTTCGCGGTATCTACCGCCAAAGCCTCAACCTTCCTTGCCAACCACGCCAGGTCTCTTGATGGATATACGAGGATTACATCTCCGGGGACCGTTCTCTATCCTTCCTCATCACATCATACATTAGAACAGACTCTACCCCTGTCATCCGGTCCCGGTACACCCACCATCGCAACCGGCGGTGGCCTTCCCGAGCCCGAACATGGGATGGGGAGTTCTGATTGGGGTGGAGGGTTGACATTGGGCTGCCAATTAGGGGCCTCTATTCCCATCGGCATAGGCACCAGTGAGTTTTCGCCTGGTTCTGGAGCGGGAAGAGTGGGAGACATCGAGAGTGATGAATAATATGCCGCTCGAGCTGCCGCCACCGGCAGCGCAGCTTCTCAAGGACCTGGACGGTGCGTTAGGCGACAAGCTTGTTGGCGCGATCGTATTCGGATCGTGGGCAGAAGGAACTGCGTCGGCCCGAAACGAAGTGGATCTTGCCGCGATTATTTCTGATGTCGATGCCGAATTGAACAGGCAGGCGGTCTTTCGAGTTCTCCGTTTCCATAGCATTGATCCGCATGTGATTTCGCTGAGTGTCGAGACCTACATGCGGCTCAAGGAGTTTGTTGAAATCGGCGATCCATTTGCCTGGGTTGTTTGTAGGGAAGGTCGAATCGTGCATGATCGCGATGGGGGACTGGCCGGTCTTCAGGCCAAATGCCGAAATCACACGAGAGGCTTTGACGCGGACGCAGTGCGCAAGTACCTCGAAGGGAAGAGCAGCGACCACGGCGCACAGGCCATTCAGGCCATGAATCAGTTCTTGTCCCACCTCCAGCTCAGCATGATGGCAGCGGCCCAGGCCGTGGCGGTCCCGGCGGGTCAGACACCGCTCTCGGGAACCGAACTGGTGGCAATGTCTGACTGGGCAAACTTGAAGAATGTACTGGAGGACTTTGATGCCACGAGGGGCGAGATTGACATGGTTGAGAATCTCATCATGGCGAACAAACGGGCTGGCAGCAACGAACCTTTTCCCGGGAAAATCGTCCTCGACCAGATGCAGGCGGCGAATGAGCTTTGGCGAAGATTATTGAATGATGGCGCAGCGCCGATGCATGAGGGATAGACGAGGAGAGTACGCATGAATGTCGAGGATGCGCAAAAACAGTTGGGTGAGACCGCGATCAAATTTCGCGTGCACTGGGAATCTCTGCGCGCCGGTTGGAATGACGAGGCATCTGCCGCATTCGAACGCGAGCACATCCAAGCGATCAGCGACATTCTCGGGTCCGCGGATGCCGCTCTGCAGGAGCTCAATGTTGCCGTGTCCCGAGCACGCCGATCTCTTACCGGCAGGAGGGGGAGTTATTGAACCGGCACGGTTGAGAGAGAACGGCAAAGTGAACGAATCGTCATGGCGTTCGGAGCGCCATAGGGCCGAAACTTTTCCAGCGTCGCGCGTTCATCGCTGTAGAGGTAGGCCCGGTTGAACCCGAGTTTCGCCGCATCAGGATTGTCTATCAGATTCATGGAATCTCCGGCGCTCATCTGCATAACGACCCTCATTTCAAAGTCCAGCAGCGACTGCCGATCTATTCTCCGGTTCAGGTTTGCAAACGTGTCGCACCATGCGATCACATGGACACTCACCGCCGGGCCGTCTCTCAGAATCGTTGCCAAAGAGTCTACTGCAGATTGATTGTCATTCGCGTTTCCAATTCCCTTCGTCGACCACCCGTCGGAGCGCTTCAAGTCGCGAACGAAATGCACCCCATGCAAAAGCAGAAGAATTTCGTCCTTACTCCTCTCGAATGCGGAGTCCATTCGATGCCGAACTTCATTTGCGAGTTTTATGATCGCAATTCCCGATTCTCTGCGATCAACGATCGTTAGCGGGCAGGGAACATTATTCGCGCAAAGTGAAACGAGGCTGTCGGAAGATTCTTCGACAGGAGTACCATCAAACAAGGTAACCCTGATAACTCTCGAACCGGATGACGTTCGACCTCGCTGCTGCCGGGCGATGCTTAACAGGATTGCGCAGGTTAGCGCTGATGCGGTTTCCTCGTTGTTGCCCACGATGAGGAGGTTGCCGCCCGCCTGTCGTCTCAGTACCGCATTTGTATGCTCTTTGATGGCCGTTGGCTCCCCGAGCCAAAGAGTCCAGCCGGACTGCGTGGTCTTACGTTCCGGCGGAGAGGGATCGGCAACGGCCGGGATCTTGCGAATATCGGCCGGAACGTTTCCTTCGAAAACGATCGGCGTTTGCGCCAGTGTGGTCTGATCCGCGACATCAACCTGACCTCTGATCCGGGCAAGAAAATGTTCCCGCTGTTCTTCTGACAACCACGCTACCTGAAAGAAAGTGTTTCCTTCGGACCGTCCGTTCGCATCGTTGTAGATCGCTTCGCCGGGACGCGACAGCAGGCGGGCCGCTGCATTGTCGTCGCCGAGAACCAATCGGGCGTCTGCATCGCTGCTTTGAAGGGCAATACGAACCGCCATCTGGTCAATGGTGGCCCGGGCGAGCGAATAGGCTCCGCCCAGTGTTTGGGAACAAAGAACAATGTGAATACCGAAGGCGCGGCCTTGTCGAACCAGCCGGTCTAAAAGAAGCGCGGAATCACGTTGCACTTTATCGTCCTCGACGAAAAATTCTTGAAATTCATCCACGACAAGCACGATTCGGGGAAACAAGTCCGGGCTGATGGCGGCGCGGTACGCATCGAAATCTTGAACACCGATGGATCGAAATTTCTCCGCACGTGATTGCAGTTCGCTGTCTACCTGAAGGAGCACGCTAAGCCCGAATTCCCGCTCACTTTCGATGGCAATCACTCGAGCGTGAGGCAAGCCGTGAACGGCATACGGCTTGAATTCGACTCCCTTCTTGAAGTCGACAAGGTACAGCGAAACTTCCTGCGGCGAGTAATGAAGTGCCAGGTTCGTGATTACTGCGTGGAGCAGGGACGATTTTCCTGATCCTGTTTTGCCGGTGACAAGAGCATGCTGCGCGGTCTCTCTGCCTAGTTCGAGCTTTTGACGGCGCCGGGCGCCCGCGCGGCCTATGTGGATGGAAATCCCTGTGCGTGAATTGCATTCCCAGAGGTTAGCTTCTTGTGGCGCGACAAAGTGAAAGGGAACCTCAACTCGGTTTGCGTTTCCGGCCCTCTCGCCTACCATCTGCAGGAGGTTGGTCATCAGAGGTGTGGGGGGCTGGTCCGGTGGGGCAATCGGCCACTCGGCGTAATCTTCATCTTGCCAGAAGAAGTTGCCATCGCGCCATTCCAACACGCTGGATTCCCGCTCCAGTTCCTCGAGCCTGATCCCTCCAGGCAGCTCTTGCGTCGAGTCGACATTCATGAGGACATACACACCGCAAGATTTTCCGGAAGAAGCGATACTGAGCAGGCGTTCGGCCGCGGCTTGATCGAACTTCGCCGGAAAATTTGCAACAACAAGAAATCTGTAAGGCTCGGCGACTTCCTTCGCCTCTTCATTGTACTGGGCGATGCTGGGGTACTCACCCCGGAGATACTTCTGAATCACCATGCGCATATGCTCTGTGATGGCCTCGAGTTGATTTTCTATCTCTCGAGTCTCCGTCCAGATGCTTTTGGTTACCAGGGCCTCATCATAGTCCGCCAGGTGCATAAATTGTGCGAAATCCCGTCCAAGGCCGATGGGATCGATGATCGTGAACCGAACCTTTCCGGGCGGAAGCGATGTGAGCAGACGCATCATGAAAGCCTGGAGAAACGAAATAGCCTGGGGTTTGCTGGAGGCATCGCCTTTCAGTAACAGGGATGAAAATTCTGGGAACTTCAGCAGTGCGGGGATCGTGACTTTTTCAGACCCGCGTGGTGTGCGATAAGAAGCCCCTTGTTCTTCGACCAGAGAGGCCAGATTCGCTTGTATCGTTCCAAACGGGATAGCTTGGAACGGATCTTTTGTAAGCGTATCAATCGATTCCGGTATGTCGTGCCATTTCGGAAAGCGTCGAGCGACAGAATCTGAGATGGCGCGCATCCGTGTTACAATTTCGAGATAATTTGACCGCCATGCGTCAGATATTTCCTGAACTTCCCTTTTTCGATTTGCCTCGGCGGAGCTTTCACCCCTGGAGAGAATCGCTGCTGTTTTCCGAATCACCGCGTCTCGTTTGTCATGAGCTTCCACCGCATCGAGGTCATAGTCCCGATGAGCCGAGTCAACCGTCTCAAGAGCGGATTGAGCAGCATGTTCCATCGACTGCTCGAAAAGCACGATAGCCGTCGCCAAGGCACGCGCCTCCGCAGGGCGAGACCAGCGAAATAGGGTGAGCCCAAGCCTGGATAGTCCGCGATCACGGAGCCACATTCCGATCGCTACAGAGCTGAAGTCTTTCAGGGAGGAAATTTTCGTTCGAACGGCAACATCCAATCCCTGCAACTGCGCGGAATCGAGATCTTCCATCTCGCCGGGAAGATCTGCCATCGCCTTCACCGGGGCAAACCACTCACCAAGCTCGGTGCGGCATTGGGTTCCCGTTTCTTGCGAAAGGCTTTGAAAATATTCGAAGCGGTTCCGGCCTTCAGATTCCGCCTCATTGCGTTTGGTTACGGCCTGATTGATTCTGTCCTGGTACCGACATTGGGCGCGGTCGGAGATACGACTGCTCTTGGCCCTCAGCAACTCAATGATCTGATCGCTGTGTTCGCCTGCGATTCGCTCGCGACGGGTGTACTTTCCGGCAAGGGATGTAACTGAATCGAGGCACTCTCGGAGTCCGGAGATGGGTTCCTGTTGATCGCGATCTGCCTCTTTCATTCCCGATCCTCTGCTTCGCGGCTGGAAGCAATCTGCGAATTCGCTTTCCAGGCTACACGAGGCCCATGATCCAAATTCCAGGTTTCTTCACTATCGCCTGTCCAGATACTCTTGGGCGGCTTCCGCCTTCCTCATAAGAAAGGGCACGTGTTCTTCCGCAACCTGGCTGAAGTGATTAAAGACTTCCATCGTGCTGTTGAATTCCTCTGCGAATTTGGTCTGCTCCTGATCTCGCCACGATTCGCCCAGCGCGGAAAAAAGTCCACGCAGGGTAACCAACCGATCGCGGAGTTCGCCGTTGAACTGGTGTAGTGTACTCGCAAACCGACGAATGTCTTCGGGATTGACGATTGCCTGTGCCATGGATCTTGCCTCCGTTTCGTAGGAATTATCCGTTAACCCCAGAGTCGCCCCGGTCCCGATTTTTGTCAAGAATTGTCGGAAATAGCGAACGCGGAACCGATGGCGGCAGTGCCATTGCATCCCTTCATCCCCGGATCGCTTGAAACCTTTTCCCTGGTTGGTTCAATTTCACTTGTCGCGGTATGTAACATCAACTTGAACCTCGTGCACCAGGAATGGTGCCCGCGCATCGACATTCGATGCGCCGCGCAGGAAAGAGACTTCGTTTTCTCCCTCGCGGTACCAGCCCGGTTCCGCATGCAAGGTCAACCAACCCTCTTCGACATTTTCTTCCGCCGGAGTCACAGGCTTCCCGTTCAGTTTGACTTTCATGGCGAGTACCTCCTGGGGCGGGGACAACCGAATTTTCAGGACGGCGCCCGCTAGAATTCCCTGTCTGGCCGCCTCCGCGAGATCGTCTCCGATCTGCAGCGTGACGATATATGGCTCGTCGCCTGCAAATATTCTTGCCGGCAGCCCCATGGATGGAGGAAGAACTTCGGCGAGTCCGATGTGTCGTGGTGCCGATCCCAGCAGGATCTCTTCATAGGGAGAGACGTCAGTTGCGGTGAAGCGCTTGTCGAGTCTGGCGAGATTCACTGGATCGCCGAGTTCCTTGAACTGCGGGCTCGGTTCGCTGGGAAAGTGGTTAAAGAAGTAGATGCCGTCCGCACCCGCCTGCCGCGCGTTCGCGGCGGCGGCTCTCCAAGTCTCGATGTCGCTATGACCGAATCCCGAGTGCTTGAGGCAGGGATATACCGGGACGTCGTAGGTGTGCGCCAGGGTTGTGATTTCCTCCACCGGCACATTCGGCCAGGCGCCGCCGTTCCCCAGCGGCATGATGTCCAACAGGCCCTCCCGCAGCCAGCGCTCTACGTCGATGCCCACATTCCTGCAGGCGGTAACCGACGCCGGGACGCGAGCGGCAACGAGTATCGGTCTCCCGCGCTTCGCTCCTTCGCGCACCGACATCTGCATGATCGAGCGCTGAAACTCGGTCAGGATGTCGAGTTGCTTCTGTGTGGCAGGCTCAAAGTCAAGGTTTGGCCGGAAAAACATGGGATAGCGAAAGTAGTCAATCTCGATGCCGTCGACGTCGTACAGCCGGCAGACTTCCTCCGTGATCCGGAGCAGGTAGTCCCTTACTTCCTGCTTTTCGAAGTCGAGCGTTGTCCACCAATACTTGGGAGAGGACTGCGGATATTTCTTCGCGTCCTCCGGTTTGCCCATCAGGCATTCAGGGTGATCGGCCTTCCACTGAGAAAGCAGCTCCACGGGGTCAACGGCGTCGTGGCTGTCGTTGATCCGGTGGGACCAGAACACTTCCAGGCCCGCTTCATGCCCCCTTCGAATCGTCGCCTCGAGCTGGTCGGTCCCTGCCTTCCGAAGAAGACGCATATTATCCGCCCAGTCCTTGACTTTATCCACGGGACTATCAAAGCGATCGGCAATGAGGGTGTCATGCCCGTACAGGGTAGTGGTCCCGGTACAGTAAAAGATAGAATCCACCTGTGTTCCCACTGCTGCCTCGATGCGCATGCGCAGGAAATCCTCCACGGATTCGACTCGTCGGATCAGAATCTCGTTGCCGTCATTGTTGTAGATGATTCGGCGCTTTCGGTTTTTCGCTGCTTCACGTTGTTGTGCCATTACCTGGTCTTCCGCGTTGGACTGTTCCCCGCGTGCCTGTCCGGCGCCCGCGTGGACTATGATGAGTACGAAAATCGTTAGGATTACAAATAGGTGTCTGGGCATTCTTCTCCTTTTCCATGACTGCTTTTCCGCGAATATTAAGGTCTCACTGTTCCGTGCGCCCTCCCCAGTGTAGAGTTATTAGCAGAGACGTGATACTGTGGCAGTAGCCGCTCCTGACAACAAGGACGAGCAAACCATGAGGTAAAAAAGTGACCGTCGTCGAGATTGTTGATGCATTTGGCGCGGCCAAGCGAGATTTTCCGGTAAAGGCGGTGGAGGCAGCCCCCTGCGGCCAGAAGCACAAGAAGTGTTGCCTGCGGGCATAACCAACCACTACGTAGTATACTAATGGTTAAAAGATCGAGGCCCCAATTCCCAATTCCAATCCCTTCCACCCAATGCCTGCCGACAATCCTATCGCCCGATCAAACCAATCCAGACCGGCTTCCAGATTCCCGCGGCGAAATTCTCCTTCTCGACCCGCACTACAAGCTCGTGGGGGCGGGCAATGTCTACATCCGTGGGCAGCGCGATTTCGAACGCTTTATCCCACATCGTGTTTACATCCTCCTTCTGCTCCCCGATCTTCTTTCCATCCATGAAAATGTCCGCGTACCCATCGATCGCGCCGAATGTGAAGGATAGAGATTTGCCGGTGGCATCGGCGGGAAGAGTGAATGAGATCCGGTACCATGCCACACCGTGATAGCCATTTCCCGGTGCTTGCGAAGTCCAATCCGCGGTCACTTCGATCTTCGACCAGGAGGAGTCCAGGCCCTGGTTCGGCCAATCTTCCTCCAGTCCCGCGTCCGACGGATCTTTCCTGAAATCCCACGTTTCCGGCAGCTCAAGTACGATCGATGCCTTGTCAGCGACGGGGGGGTAGTAGAACGTCTTTAACTGCCGGACACTCGGCAGCTTGATCATGATGCCATGCTCAAGCCTGGTGGCATTGGCGGCATCGAATGCCTGACGGGCGATGTCGCGTGTTGCGGGGGTTTTCTCCTTCACACTCAGCGTCGCGACATACGTAAGGTAACCATGGCCGAACCGGGCATAGGCAAGCCTACTTGATAACGTCGGGTCGTCCGCAACCTCGAGATCGGCCGCTTCCAGCATGACCCGGCCCCGCTCCAGGGTTTCCAGCGGGATATCGACATGGTCCCACGGGCGGTAGTCCTCATTTCGATAGGCCGTGCTGTTTACGATGGCCTCGTCCATCATCGAATAGTAGGCAAGAAGGTCTTTTGACACCGGGCCATAGAAGGCATCGCAGGTGTCTTTCATCACCGCTTTGTAGTCCGTGTCGATATCCCAGACCGTCTGCGCGATGATGTTGTAGAGCACGGAGGAGATCTTGACGTTGTTCTCCGTCTCCCCCATGAGGATCCGGCAGTTGTAGTGACGGTTCAAGTTTCGTAGTACATCGGAGTTGCTGTAGAACCAGAAGACCGTCAGATCCGGGTGCGCGAACTCCAGGTAGTTATAGTAGGCGAGGGTCGCGCCGGCCTTCTTCCAGCCTTCCAACTGCGCGCGCCAGTCCGCCCAGCGGTATCGCTTCGGCGCCGCGCCGAGGGTGTCCTCATTCGGTTCCATCAGACTCAACCCGAGCGGGCCGGAGCCCCGGTTGCCGAGGTTGGCGTACTTGATGAAGACGTTCTTGTGAACCTTCTCCCGCTGCGGAGGACGGAGGGTGTATCCGTACGCGTACATCTCGATGAGCTTGTCAGGATAGACCTCCGCCACCCGGTCCGCGACTTCGTTGGCATAATTCAGGGCTCGGTCCGACATCCCTGCAACGCTTCCCTCGGACTCATGTTTCGACCAGTCGATGCCGGGCGGGTCGAGCGCCTTGCACGCGTCGCACTCGCACCAGAGGCTGGGGCCGTCCATGGGATTGAGCGGAAACGCCCGTGCGGTGGGGTTCTTCCTGAAGTAGTCGAGCACCAGCTCGACGGTGTAGTCTCTTAGGCCCGGGTTCGAAACGCAGAGTTGGTTGGGAAATCCCGGAGGAAGCTTGCACATCGATTCGCGCTTGCCGCTGATCAGGGGATACCAGTCAGGATGGTCTTTGAAGCATTCCTGGCGCGGCGCCACGGGGCCTCCGTAGGAATGATTGAGCATCTGCACCCACCCATGCCCCCGGTGCGACTCGAAATCATAACTTTCGGTGGCGGCAAACCAGGCCCCGTTCATCCGGTTGCGGAGCAGCCAGTCAAAGTATTCATCAAGGTTCATGCCGATCCAGCCGAACTCCTCGCCGCCCCCGGGAAAAAAGTCCTGTGACATCTGCATGATCCCCCGGCACAGGTAGTCAGGCGATTCGGTCTTGGTCACTGGATGGATCAGAGAAATCCGCGCCGGAATCACCTCGCCCAGGTCGCCGGGAATCACCCAACGGCAGCCCTGCAGCCGAAGGAAATCGTACACCGCGTAGAGCGTTCCCGAATCCGTGTTGCCGGCGAGTGAGATCTTGTCACCCTCCGAACGGACGATGTAGGAATCCGGCGCCAGTTCTTTGAGGTCACCCATGTCTCTTTCAGCTCGTCCGATGTAGATCCTCTTGCCACCGAAGACCTCGTCGCGGCCCTCCAGTCCGGGAACGAGGCCCATCAACTTGAAAGCGTACCGTTGGAACTCATAGCATGCAAATTGTTCGGCCAAGGTTGGATCTTCCGGCAGCACGATCCCGCCGATCCGTGAGCCATCACTCAACGGCAGCGGAGATGAACGCAGCCGCTTGATGTGGAGTACGACGTTTCGAAAGCTCACTTGCTGCCCGGCAGATGACTCCGCCGAGAGGGAGACGGAGGAGTCCCCGGAGCCAACCGAGGCGTCGAATTGCAGTGGAATCCAGTTCGTCCCGGCGGTTCTCAACTCGCCGGAATACCTCAGAGTGTCCGATGCCAGTATTGCTCCGGCCAAGGCGCCCTCCGTACCCCGGACATCAACCGTCAAGGTGTAGTCGCCCTCCAGGAGCATGGCGTTCTGGAAATAGTATGCGCTCCCATCCTGGCTGGATTCAATCATCGCGGACGAGGGCTGATTCCAGAACGGAGCCGGCGGATCCATCCTGAACGCGTGCTTGCCGGAGTTCTCGGCGACTTCCCATCCGGTGGGAATCCCCGACCGCTGCGAGTTCGAGAAGTCTCCGTTTCTCAAAGGCCACTTTGGAATACCGGCCTCGTCGGCACAGTGGCCGGTCACGCACATGAGCTCAACGATAGCCAGGGTGAGTAGGGGGGGCAGGCTCTTTTTGATCATCAACGATTCACTCCTGTTTTGCGAACGGAAAGGCATACAGCTTGGCGTTCCGCATGCGGATCGGTTCATGGTTCTGAACTCCTATTTCGTAACCCATCGCCACATGACTTGCTGGGGCCAGTCGCTGCGTGTAGCGCCGAGGGCAAGCGGCGAACCGCCTTCCCGCGGCAGGGAGTAGACGTAAAATGCGCCGTCCTCATCCATGTCGGAGGAAAAGGCGAGATGGTTGCTGTCCGGCGACCAGCAGAGCCCGGCCATTCTCTTCGGCAACCATCGGCGTGACGCCGATCCGGAGGAGTACCGCGTGGGAATGCCTCTGAGTCCGCCACCCGGGTGCGGGCGAATGGCCCCGACATGCAGGAGGATCTGATGCTCCCCGCCGTCCGCCGGTATCGTGAAGATTCCCGTCTTGCCTTCTTTCGGCTGTGGTCCCCGAAAGATCCCGGCGATATACGCGCCGTCCGGCGACCAGGTAATGGAATCGATGTGAGTGAAATGGGTCAGCTCGACCCGCCGCGGCGGAAGATCATCGGTAAGGTCTTTCATCACCAGGAATCCACGCCAGGGATGATCCAGCCCGATGCCGGCAAGCCGGCTCTCATCCGGTGACCAGATCGGTTCTTCCACATGGCCGGCCTGGCGAATGCCGATCCGATGATTCGAACCATCCGCATCCATGATGTAAATGTCGGTGTCCAACCCGTTTCGATCGCTTTCGAATGCAATAAAGTTTCCGCCGGGCGACCACACGGGATGGGCGTCGCACCCTGGGCTTTGCGTGAGTCGCACCGCTTCCGGGTTATCCGGATCCATTCGATAGATCTCCCAATCCCCATCCCGATCGGAAACGAAAGCGATGGCCTTCCCGTCGGGAGACCAGGTAGGGGACCGGTCGCAGTAGGAGTTTCGGCTCAGGTTTCGCGGGTCTGAACCGTCCGCATTCATCAGGAAGATCTGCCCACGGCCGTCAGCATAGTGGCTGAAGACGATGCGCTCTCCATCGGGTGACCACGCGGGAGTCCACAAATGTCCTTTGAGATGCCTGACGACCGCGTGATTCTCTCCGTTTGCGTCGATGACACCGATGGAGTTTCCGGTTGCGAAGCTTTGCGGACCGTCGAATCCCATGAGTTTTGTCGCCGTAAATACCAGTGTCCCATCAGGACCGCTGCCGTCGGCGACGGCCCATTCGCCGGGCCGCACCGCGTCGCCAGTCGGTGTATAGACCTGAACGTTGTCTACCTGGCCGCGATGCCATAGATAGAATCCGATCTTCTGGTTGCCCGGACCTGCGAGTTTCAGCTCCGGCTCCGTTCGCTGTATGACTGTAGCGTCGACAGTATGCGTGAGGTGCGTGCCGTCCCATTCGCAGATTACGCGATGAATTTTTCCGGGTTCGATCCTGGTCTCGTATCGCGCGAGATCGTTTCCGCGGACCTGGAGTTTGGAGGCCGTGTTGTTGTTGGAGCCGAATCCGAAAAGATAGGCATCCCGAATTCCCATGTCGGTTGAGGCAAGCATACCGGAAAGATCGCCCGCCGAATGACCTGCAGCTGTGCGCGCATCGTATTCAAGGCGTTGAGGAACTCCGAACTGAAGGACGCACAGGATTTCTCCATTGCCGGTAAGCCAACCGTCTTCGATCGACCACTGGCCGTCGCTCACCATCCAGTCGCCGCCAACACGCGGCCGTTCGAAGTCATCGTTGAACGCCAGCTTCCAGTCGGCGCGTGCAGGCACTGCAACCGCAAGCATAATTAAGAAATGGAGAAGAGCCGCTCGAGCTTGTCGCGAAAAACATATGGAGCGCGCCGGCAGAGCTCGCCGGAAATCTGGAACCTGAAACCTCATTTTTGAGTACAACGCAGTAAACCGTGAAAACTCCGCCACGTACTTCCGAAAACCGAAAACCGAACACCGCGGCCGGAGGCCGCACGGAAACCAGAATTCCTCATTCCCCATGCCCCGGCATCGTCTTGATCGTGGCGGACAGGACCGTGCTCCCGCGTTCAGGGCGGAAATTGTCGGAAGCGGGCGAAACCTTCAGCCAGACTTCCCCTCGCTCCACCAACGATAACTGCAGCCCGGCGTGAAGGTGACGTGAAGTCCACACCGACGCATCCGCATCGGGCACGTACACCAGGTCCTCCATGGCATCGCGCACGATCCAATCGGCCTCGTCTCCCAGATGAGGAAATCGAATTCGAAGCGTTACCGGTCGATCCGTGCTCACATTATTGACATGAACCAGGTGCTCCCCGCGGAGGTGGAAGGTTCGGTGGATGATCTTCCGTTCCAGTGCGGGGTTGCCGCTCCACTCCACCGGGGTCACGAACCTGATGTCCTCTTCCCCATGAAAGAGAAACTCGCCCACCCGGCGTTCCACCGCGGCCATGCGCCGATTTGCGATTTCCCACGTCTGGTACAACTCGGGTGCGGGGTCCTGTTCGAACCACAGCCAGTGCCCATCCATGTTGATGCCGATATCGTACAGGCACTGCGCCGCGCTCACCGCCATGTCCGGCCGGCCCCCGAACATCGAGTTATCCCAGGTCCCCCCGATGGTCTTCAACCCGAGGGACCGGTTATAATCGTAGAAGGAATACCACCATGGCCTGGTGTGATCATCCCAGTAATGGCGATGGTCCAGGACAAGAAATGGCACGTCGGAGGAGGTGAGCCCCCGCGCGAGTCCGTACATGCGCCATCGATATTCGGGCTTGTTCGGGGAGTAGCCGCCGTAGGCCGAGAAAACGAAGTCGGGTTTCACCGCATGAACCCTATCGGCGAATTCGCGGAACATCGCGGCCGTTTCATCCTCCAGGTAGGCATAGTAATCGGCGAGCCGGTGTTTGCCCTCAAGAAATGAGAATCGATCCGCAGTCGGGACGTCAGCATCCAGGTGCCGTCCTGCCGCGTATCCGCTGAAACAGAAATCGCAGACGCAAGCGATTTGAACTCCCAGCGGCCCGCTTTCGTCCGGATAGGGCTCCCAATCCATGTGCAGGCCATCGACCAGGTCGGTCTTCACGACTTCCAATGCGTAATTCAGGAACCATCGTTCGTAGAGCGACCTGTCCAGTGGACAGTGGTGGACTTCTTTTCCGAGCTCATCGATCGCCCGGCGTGCGCCCTCCGCTTTGTTGGGCAGGTTTTGGATGTACTCGGTGGCGAAGTACCGCAGTCCGAACTTCCGGGCGAGGCGCGCCCGATCGAGGTCATATCCCGGGCTGTGTTCCACGAACACGGTCATGCCGACGCGGGACAGGTTCTCGAACAGATCTTCCGCCGACAGGTGGCTCCGCGCATGACGATTGAAGATGTTGGCCCACGAGCCCCAGCCAAACCGAATTTTTCCCTGGTTCCACCAGGGCGCCTCGCCACTCTCGGGCGGCGCCTGAGCTTGAGCGATTTCGATCCACAATCCGCCGGTCAGCAGAGCGCCGACAAAAACGGCCAGTCCGATTTTCCTACACGAGGTAGTCCTCACAGTCATGGTGACACCAAGCTACAGCAGCGACTGCGTCTTGGCACGCAAAAGCTGTACACAAGAAAAAAAGAAAAGAAAAAGGGAAAAAAGGGTCAGTGTGTTCAGACGTTCACTACCTGTTTCGTGTTGGAGTG
>CAUZEO010000068.1:0-17440 GCA_963578625.1 Kiritimatiellia bacterium
GGCCCCACGTCCGACGACATTACCCGGGACGTGGTTGCGCAAGTCGTGGGTCGGGGCGTGACCCTCGACGACGGCGCCTATGAAGCCATGGTGAAGAGGTACCGGGCTCTTGGGCGCACGCCTTCGAAGGAGTGTATGCGTCAAGTGATGGTGGTAGAGGGCGCCGAAGTTCTTCTGAACCCAGCCGGAATCGCTCCCGGTGAGCGCATCGATTACCAGGGAAAATCTCTATTCGTGTTGCCCGGCCCGCCCAGCGAGTTTCTGAGCGTGATCACCCACCACATTATTCCTTGGATCACCGGGAGCTTTCCCGCAGCGCCCGCACTGGACGAACGCCTTTTCCTGGTTACCGGATTAGGGGAATCGGACATCGCCACCGGCATCGAGAATTCCGATGTGCCGCTGGCGGGAATCGAAGTCGGGTATTGTGCCGCTCCGGGGCGAGTGGAAATTCGAATCAGCTCATCGGATCCCACCGCGGCGGAGGCCCTCGACCGGGCGTCGTCGGGGATTCGAGGGCTCTTTGGAGATTACATTTATGCCGAAGAGCGTGTTTCGTTGGAGGATATCGTGCTGCAACGCTGCGCCGGGATGGGGTGTATGCTTTCGACCGCTGAGTCCGGCACGACGAGAGGATGGGTGGCGTCGCGCCTGTCCTGCAGTGACCATGCGGATGGTGTTTTTGCCGGGGGCGTGACGATCCTGGACAAGGAGATTCTGGTTAACGAGTTGGGAGTCGAGCGCGACGATATCGAGCAACACGGAACCGCGACCGAAGCGGTGGCACTGCAAATGGCCGAAGCCGTGCGAATCAAGTTCCAGTCAAAAATTGGATTCGCGGTCACCGATGTGGCGGAATTGGAGGGAGATGCCCGTCGCGTTCGGTTTTTCTGCGCGTACACGGACGGATCCCGTCAGGAAGTCCGCGAGTTTACGGTGGGAGGCTCCCGCCCCAGGCTCCTGGAGTGGGCAACCCAAAGCGCCATGGATCAGTTGAGAAGAGAGGTCGGTCCGAGGAAACTGTAAACCCGGACCACGAAAAACACACGATTGACCGAAGTCCGGGAATCCTCAATTCGATGCTTTGTTGCGCTCACATTGCCGGACCCGGTGCGCGCAGCCTTGGAACGCTTTGCCCGGCAGCTCAGTGGCACGGGCGCCTGGGTGAGCTGGGTCCGGCGCGAGAACCTTCATCTTACCCTTCAGTTTTTGGGCGAGGTTTCCGTCAATCGACTGGATCAGGTTTTTCAGGCCGCGGACGCCGCCGCGGAGCCCGTTTTTCCCTTCGAATTTGTCGTCGAAGGTGCGGGATTCTTCGGATCCGTGCGGTCCCCCCGCGTTGTCTGGGCCGGCGTGGCCGATCCGTCTCCAGCGCTCCATCGATTGCAACTTTCGGTCGCTCAGCAGCTTGCAGAGGTCGGTTTTGTCCCGGGGAAACAAAAATTCGAATCTCACATCTCCCTGGGCAGAATCCGGGAATCCGCGCAGGCGGCTGAATTGACATCCCAGCTCGCATCCGCTAACAATAGGACATTCGGTGCCGTCCCTGTGAATCGTCTTGTCGTCTTGCAAAGCCATCTTGAGCCGAACGGTGTTCGGTATTCGATACTCCACGAATCAAAGTTGAAAGGAAAAGAACTCGATGGCCAAAACGAAGGCATTAGTGACCCACGATAAAGAGAAAACCGAAATAGATACCCTTCTCGCGCAGATCCAGAAGGAGTATGGCGACGGCGCCATCATGCGCCTCGGAGACGACGAATCGAACTCCAAAATCGAGACGATTTCAACCGGTGCACTCACCCTCGATCTCGCTCTCGGCATCGGCGGCGTTCCCAGGGGACGGGTCGTCGAAATCTACGGCCCGGAGTCGTCCGGCAAAACAACACTGATGCTCCATATCGTTGCCAGCGCACAGAAGAACGGCGGCGCGGCGGCGTTTATCGATACCGAGCACGCGCTGGATCCCGGGTACGCTCGCAAAATCGGCGTGAATATCGACGAGTTGCTGGTTTCTCAACCGAATTCCGGGGAAGAGGCTCTAAACATTACCGAAACCCTCGTCCGCTCAAATGCGCTGGACGTGGTCGTATTGGATTCGGTGGCCGCGCTCGCGCCGCGTGCCGAATTGGAAGGCGAAATGGGGGACACCCATGTCGGGCTGCAGGCCCGCCTGATGTCACAGGCGCTGCGGAAACTGACCGGGGCAATCAGCCATTCAAAGACCTGTGTCCTGTTTACGAACCAGATCCGCGAAAAAATCGGCGTCATGTTCGGAAGCCCTGAGACGACACCTGGTGGCCGCGCACTGAAATTTTATGCGTCCGTCCGAATGGACATTCGGCGTATCGCGACCATCAAGGATACGAAAGGGACCGCCACCGGCATCCGCGCCAAGGTCAAGGTCGTGAAGAATAAGATGGCGCCGCCTTTTACCGCCGGAGAGTTCGACATCAATTACGCCGAAGGAATCTCCTGGACAGGATCGATTATCGACGCCGCTATCCAGTATGAACTCATCGACAAACGCGGATCATGGCTCTCTTTCGATAATCAGCAGCTTGGACAGGGCCGGGATTCGGCCTGCCAATTGCTGAAAGAAGATGCCGCGCTCCAGAAAAAACTGCTGGATGCCGTCATGGAAAAGGCAAACGAGCCGGTACCGGCCTGACGGCCGCCGTGAAATCCGCGCTCGCAGCAGGATAAGTGTGAGATAAGCGGGTTAGTAGTTCGCGCGATACCGGGCCGGCCGAGGCCGGGAAGTCGCGCTTTTTTTCATTTAATCAAGTTTCGGAACATGACCATGACTTCCAGTGAAATTAGACAGTCCTTCCTCGATTACTTTCGTAGCAAGGATCACCAGATCGTACCGAGCTCGCCCGTGGTTCTTCCCGCCGATCCCACGCTGCTATTCGCCAATGCGGGGATGAATCAGTTTAAGGAAATTTTCCTCGGGGTCCGCGAAAGCGCGTACAAACGGGTCGCGGATACCCAGAAATGCATTCGTGTCAGCGGCAAGCAGAACGACCTCGAGGAAGTCGGCTTGAGCACCTATCACCACACCTTCTTTGAAATGCTCGGGAACTGGTCCTTCGGCGACTATTACAAGAAAGAGGCCATCGAATGGGCGTGGGAGCTTTTCACAGAAGTGTACGAATTGCCGAAGGACCGGCTCTGGGCCACGGTGTTCAAAGAGGATGAAGAGGCGGAAAATCTTTGGAAGGACGTTACCGACATCGATCCGGCGCACGTACTTCGGTTCGACGAGAAGGACAACTTCTGGGAAATGGGAGAGACTGGGCCCTGCGGCCCATGCTCTGAAATCCACGTGGATCTGACCGAGAAGGGCGCGGATGCCTCGCTCGTCAATGCCGGTTCGCCGGAGGTCATCGAGCTGTGGAACCTCGTGTTCATCCAGTTCAACCGCCGCTCGGACGGGCAATTGGAAGATCTGCCCGACAAGCACGTGGACACCGGCATGGGATTCGAACGCCTCGTCGCCGTATTGCAGGGGAAGAAGTCCAATTACGATACCGACGTTTTCCAGCCCCTGATCGCACGGTTGGCGGAGATGAGCGGGAGATCCTACGAAGGGGACGATGCCGTCGCAATGCGAGTCATCGCGGATCACATTCGAATGCTTTCCTTCGCCGTGGCCGATGGTGTCCTGCCGTCAAACGACGGTCGGGGATATGTCCTGCGCCGAATCTTGCGCCGGGCCGTTCGTTTTGGCCGGAACCTGGGATTCACGCGTCCATTCATGGGCGAGCTATTCCCGGTGGTTGAGGAAACTCTCGCCGGCACTTTCCCTGAGTTGTCCGCACATCGAGACAATATTCTTCGGGCCCTGAAATCAGAGGAAGAGGGCTTCGCGTCAACCTTGGAACGGGGCATGACGCTTTTCGAGGATGCAATCGAGAATGTAAAAGACGGGGGTGCGAAGGCTTTTTCCGGAGATGATGCGTTCAAGCTCTATGACACCTTTGGGTTCCCGATGGATCTGACGCGTTTGATGGCTTCGGAGCGCGGCCTGACCCTGGATGAAGGGCGGTTTGAAGTACTGATGAACGAGCAGCGGGATCGGGCCCGCGGCACCCGGAAGAACGAGTTGCTCGCGGCTGAAACCGATCTGATTGCTGAGTTGGTGGGCCGAGGAGTGAAATCGGCGTTCAGAGGATACGACGAAGTATCTACCGAGACCGAGGTCCTTGAAATTCTCGACCGAGGGGTAGCCGTGGATGAGTTAGCCGAAGGACAGGAGGGCGTCCTGCTTCTGCGGCAAACTCCGTTTTACGCCGAATCCGGTGGCCAGGTCGGCGATGAAGGACATATCACCGGCCCCGCAGGCCAATTTGAGGTCTGGGACACGCAGCGTCCCGGAGAAGGCCTGATTCTACACATTGGGAAAGTCGGCACCGGAAGCGTCTCCAAGGGAGAGCCCGTCACCGCTGAGGTTAATGGTGTGCGCCGCAAGCGCCTGGCGCGTCATCACACCGCAACCCATCTGCTCAATGCGGCTCTTCGGGAAGTCGTGGACGAACAGGTCAAGCAGGCGGGCTCGATGGTCGCCGCCGATCGCTTGCGATTCGACTTTAACTGCTTCGAGCAGGTTCATCAGGAACAGCTTTCGGAAATGGAACGCCTGGTGAACGAATGGGTCATCCGGAACGATGCCGTAACGACCTACGAGATCGCCCTCAAGGACGTGCCCGGATCGGGAATCGTAGCGGTATTCGATGAGAAGTACGGGGACATCGTTCGCGTGGTGGATATCGGCGGATACAGCAAGGAACTCTGCGGCGGCACGCACGTCAAGGCAATCGGCGAAATCGGCTGTTTCCGGATCACTGGAGAGACATCGGTTGCCGCAGGGATCAGACGGATAGAAGCCGTATGTGGGGAGGCTGCTTTCGAAATCAACCGGCGGGAGCACAAGCTTGTTCGGCAGTTGTCTCAACAGTTCAGCATCGCTCCGGACGAGTTGCCGGCGCGTATTGCATCGCTGCTGGAGCAGAACAAATCCCTTGAGCAGGTACTGAAGAAGCAGGAGCAGTCCGCGGCCGAAGATCGGGCCACCGACCTCGCGGAACAAGCGTTTGATGTGGATGGAGTAGCGTTGATTGCCGGGGAGGTTGGCGAGTTGTCCATGGACGCCCTACGGAAAGTGATGGACGGAATTCGTAACCGCGCATCATCCGGCGTAATTATTCTTGGAAGTCAATCTGGCGGAAAGGCTTGTTTTGTCGCTTCGGTGTCCGATGATTGTATTGAGAAAGGTTTGAATGCAGGGAAAATAGTTTCCGCGGTGGCAAAAGTTGCCGGCGGCGGCGGTGGAGGGCAGCCCGGCAAAGCGCAAGCAGGGGGGCGAGACGGCAGCAAAGTGAAGGAAGCCGTAGGCACCGCGGAAAGCGTCGTACGGCAAATGATTGCCGGCGCGTAATATCGAATACTTAATTTTCAATATCGGATTTCAACGTTGAACATTCGATATTCGAAATTTACCAAACAAGGCTGCAACTTTGAGTCAGGACGTGACAACTCCAGGTCCGTCAAAAAGACCACGGAATCCCAAACCCCGCATCCCGTGCCTGCTGAAATAGAAAGCGATCTTCGTAAAGTACGGGTTCTCATGAATTCGAGTTCGGGCCTATATAGCTCGTTCAGCGAAATACAGGAGGTCTTTGAACAATATTGGGACCAGTCCGGGATTGACCTGACGTTTCAGTTCAGCAAGAGCTTTGAGGACGGGCTGACAAAGACGCGGCGTGCAGTCGACGATGGCGTCGACACTATCCTGGTGGTCGGCGGCGACGGGATGGTGAATTCGGTTGGAAGCGTTCTGGTGGATACCGATGTTGCGCTCGGCGTGGTGCCGACCGGCAGTGGAAACGGATTCGCCCGGCATTTCAATATTCCGCTTATTCCTCAGAAAGCGGTTCAGTCGCTTGTCTATGCTGATCGGCAGAAGATCGATGTGGGGCTGGCCAACGGGCGGCCGTTTTTTGTGACATGCAGCATGGCGTGGGATGCCGCGATTGTCCGAACGTTTGAGAAATCACCGGTTCGCGGGGTATTGCCATACGTCCTTGCCGGCGCGTACGAACTCATTGCTTATGAACCGCAATCTTTCCAGGTTCGACTCGACGACGAGAACCCCATTGCCTTCGATAAACCGATGGTCTTCACGGTGGCGAACTTGACGCAATTCGGCGGCGGCGCCCGCATTGCCCCGAATGCTTGTCCGGATGACGGATATCTCGAATTAGTCGTAGTCGAGCGCAAAGACGCGCCGTGGCTGGTCGGAGATCTGCCGAAGTTGTTCGACGGGCGGGTGGACCAGCTGGATCGAGTGACCTCCAAGCGATTCACTTCTCTTCAAGTCAATCGGGAGAAATCCGCCGCAATCCAGGTAGACGGTGAGTTGATCGAATCGCAGGTTGATGTTACGATCACAGTGAAGCCGAGGGCACTTACGGTGCTGGTACCCATCAAGCCGGATGCGTAATGCCCAGCGTGAAGATATGGCGGAAAGAACGGCAAAGATTCGAAATGAAGCGGGCATACATTGCCGACCCTCCGCCTTCATCGTGAGAGTGGTGGAGGGATATCAGGGCAGGATTCGCGTCATTTCAGAGGAGGGCGACGTGGACATCCGGTCGATGATGAGTATCCTGAGCCTCGGCCTCCAGCAGGGGGCGGAAATTAGGATACAGGTGTCCGGCCCGGAGGAGGAGTCAATGTGCTCGGAACTTGTAACCCTCTTCGAAACGGAATTCGATTTTCCGCCGTATGCATGACGATGAGTAACACTTCCCAAACCATTCTCGATGCCCATGCTCCCCCGATGGTGGTCGGCACCGTATCCTCGGTCGCCAAGCTTGAGGAGTTGGTCACGGGGGGAGCGGTCGACGCTGACATCGTAGAAATCCGGATGGATCTGTTTCCCCATAATGAGCCGGCTTGGAAGGAGTCCTTTCGCGCGCTCAATGACCGCGGTGTACAACTTCTGCTCACCCTGCGGCACAAGGACGAGGGAGGAAAGTGGGAGGGTTCGCCACTGGAGCGCATGGAACTGCTTCGCGACCTGCTTCCTTTCGCATGCGCCGTGGACGTTGAAATCGGGACCGGCGGCCTGGGTCCGGTGCAGGACGCGGCCAACGAAAGCGAAACTTGCCTGATTGGTTCATTTCACGATTTCGAAAAGACCCCGGCGGTCGATATACTGAGCAATGTCATCGAGATTGGATTCGCCAACGGCGCCGACCTCGTAAAGATCGCGACGTTGACCGAGATGGAGTCGGACGTGGAGGTCCTTGCCGCGGTTCTTCAAAAATACGGGGACCTGCCTCTCGCGGTACTCGGCATGGGAACGCTGGGCCCCGAATCCCGGGTTCAACTTCCCCGAATCGGATCGCGACTCACCTATGGCTATCTGGACGAATCCGCCGCACCTGGTCAAATCCACGCCGGTGATTTACGCAAGCGCCTCATAGAACTGGAATCCCAGTAGCACGGGTATCCGACCCGTGTAGCGAAGCCCAACCAGAACCCAAGCCACCTTCACAACCTTTCACCACCGTTTACTAATAATCGTGCCCCAATCCCTCCGCCGAATTGCAAGACGAAGACGGTGCACGAAGACGCAGGACGATTGATCGATGTCGTTTCATCTATCGAGGAACGCCGAATTTGTGGCGCGTGGGTCACCACGAAGTCACCAGATTTTTATTCGGTCTCATCAGTGTCTTGATTGAATTTCCCGATGGGCTCCACTTCAAGGCGCAAAGTTCTCCACGCTGTTATCGGCTTTCTGCTTTACGTATCCGTCAAACCAACCCATCTCCTCCTGGTTTAGACGGGCGTAGAAAGGATCCAATTCCTTGGCGCGCTCCAGCAATGCCCCGTCCAGCTTATCGCTGGCCCCTGGGAACTCGAACCAGAACAAGCGGAGACCCAACCCGAATGCCCAGCAAAAATCGGGTTCGTCGTTCATTTGCGACCGGTGCTAACGAAGCAACTGCATGAGAACCGGTTGACATACCGTTCAGTCGGAAATCCTTTACCCATTCGAGCCTCTTTGTGAGTCGCGTACCACAGGTTGAAGCCGAGTCGGACAATCGCCTCGGTCTCCAAAGGATGCTTTCGGAGTCGGTCTTCAAGAGCGTCGATAGCGGCGGGATGATCCTCATGGACTTCCAGGGAGTGAATTTGTTTCCAGGATAGTGGCATGGTGCTACGCCGAACCATATTATTCCCGAAAGACTACGCAATTAAACGGATCTATCCCCAATCTCAGCAGACTGACAAGTGTAGGATACACTGCGAACATCAGTATCGAGAAGTTGAATTCTCGGTGAGTTTTCCTTCGGCTGGGGTCTCGCCTACGATTTCGTGACTGCCGCGCGGTTCGTTCCTGATTTTCTGTTTGCCCGGTTTGAATGCCGCGCCGGGGATGGTCATGCTTCCGTGCAGCGATTGGATTGACTGTCCAGAGCTTGGAATCGGCTGACGGGAGGAGTATTAGCCCGCTTATCTCGCAGTGAACCTACCGCCCGCCCGACCCTAAACCATACACCCGGTCCGCGTTCTCCACGTAGAATTTTCGCAAATCCGTCTCGCTGCACCCCTCCAGTGTCCGGTCGATCACCTCGATCCACTGGGGATACTCGGCAGCAAGCGTCATAACGAACCAGTCACCCCCATACACAACCCGGTCGAAGCCGAAGCAATCGATGACGTGGAGAATGTAGGGCTCAACATCCTCGGGGGTCCAGTTGGCATGGTCTGCTTCGGTGACGATCCCCGAGATTTTGCAGATTACGTTTTCCCGTTTCGCCAGGGACTTGATGTCAGCTTTCCACGGATCGAAGACCTGGTTCTTGATGTCCGGTTTTCCGATGTGATCGAGCACGAATCGAACGTCGGGACAGGCGTCTACCAGCTTGATGGTATTCGGTAGTTGAGGATGAACAATGCAGATGTCGCATAGCAGGCCGTGTTTCGAAAGTAATCGCACGCCCTCTATGAATTCCGGTTGGATACAGAAATCGATATCCAGTTCCTGCGTGACCCGCCGGATGGACCTGACCAGGGGGCTGTTTGCGTGGGTCTCCAGAACCGCTTCGATCGTGTCGCTCTCCTCAAAACGAGCATTGGCGGTAATGCCTTGAATTCTTGGATCGGACTGCGCGAGCTCCGTGATCCAGGCGACTTCGTTATAAATTTCGTGATAGTCGGGGCAGACCTCCATGAAGACGATTTTTTCGATTCCCACGGACTCCGTTGCCTTGTTGTAGTCACCCAGGAGCCACGGCCGGTTCAGTGCCGGAGCACCATCCAGCCAACTGTATCGGATCCTTCCGGGGTCGACCAGGTGAACATGGGTGTCTGTAATCGGAAAATTCGGCATCACCAGTCTCCTCTGTTACCAATCCATGAAACCACGAAATAGACAGGAAAAGAAGAACTCACTCCGTCGTGATCCCGCTGTCTTTGTAGCGCCGATGCCAGGTTTGCCAGGTATCGATCCCGTCTGGATTCGAGCGGCTTCGAGCATGAAACCCCGGTATGTAGTCCGCTTCCACGTACCCCCACGAATGACTCTTGGGAATGATCTGCATGCAGCCGTTCTTTTTATCTGTGTCCACCAGCGGTATCCAAACAGTGATAATCCGCTTTTCTGAGGAGTCGCGGCCGAAATAGTGGCTGTCCTGGTGCCACAGGACGGTGGTGCGTTTGTCCTGTGGTACTTTGGGGCGAAGAGCAATGAGGCCGGTGGCAATAATCTTCGGGCCAATCAGCTCTTCCATTCCTGTACGCCGAGAAGGGCCGGTTGCCGCATCAAGTCGAAGAGATCCTCGATGATGACATCTTCATCCCAGCTTCGGCGTGATTGGTATCCGCCCATATCCTCGAAAACTCGTTGCCATCGATGTTGCAGCGATTCGTTCTCGTGCAGATTGGTAATCTTTCCCTCGTCATAGAGCGTCCTCGTTCGCCGGTCCACTGCCTCTTCGACCCTGGACAACAGCCCCTGGAACGCCAACGGTTGCAGGAGGCCCCGCAGCAGCAGATACCCGTCCTCTTCGAAACGAGTCAGATGTTTAGCCGGTTCATTCATTGCTACGCTTGCCGTCGCGATTCGCCTTCGCTCGCCAATTCCTTGATCTCTCGCAGAATTGTTCGAATCGCATCCCAGTCTTCAGCGTGAATCAACTCGTCCGGAACAAACCAGCGCTCCATCGGCGCGCCCATCCATGGCATGGCTTTCCATTCCCCTATGGCCTGGATCTCGATGTTCCCCGTCGGGCAGAACTTGATGCCGGGAAAGATACCCGCGTACATCGACAAAAAATGAATGTTGGTCATGTCGGCCGGGCAAACCTTCAATACCTCCAGCTCGCGCCCGACTTCCTCGTATGCGTCCATTACATTTTGAATATCCTGCAGGGTCGAAATGGCGGGTACATAGGGGATTCCCGCTTCGACCGTAACGTCGAGAACCCGCCTGCTGAAGGCGGCGGAGACGACCAGGTCCGGCTTGAGCGCAACCACCCGTTTCGCGTCGTCCCGGGTCCTTACCGTGCCCACCGCCATGAACACTTTGGCGCGCTGCGGCCTTTCATTCAGCGCGGCGAGCAGTTCCAGTGCGTCGTCCATCGGTCGTCCCAGGATCTCCAACACTGGAAACGACTCCTCGTGAATCAAATCGATGTATCCGCACACCGTATCCACGGTGTAGTGCGGCATAATGTTTAATTGTGCGGGCGCGCCTGCAAGTGCTTCCAGTGCCTTTTCTTTCATTCGCTTTTTACTATCTCCATGAAGGGTGATTCGTACCAAAGTCCCGGGATGCCAGGCTCGGGATCTACTCTCCGGAGCTCGCCACCGCGGAAAATTCTATCCTTCCACTCCCTGCAAGTCCAATTCTTCGCTGAAATGACATGCAACCGTGTGATCGGGCGAAGATGGACGCTGAATCAATATAGGTTCTTTCTCTTTGCAAATGTCCTTTGCGAATTTACAGCGCGGGTGAAAGGGGCACCCGCTCGGACGGTTTGCAGGATCAGGAACATCTCCGGAAATTCGGTCGCGTTTTCCGCGTAGTCGCGGGTGCGAAACAGGAGAGGCGGCGAGGAGCGCCGCCGTGTACGGATGCCGAGGTCGCGAGAACAATTTCCGGGTCGGGGCCATCTCAACAATTTTCCCCAGGTACATTACACCGGACCGGTCGCTGAAGTGGCGGACCACGTTCAGGTCGTGGGTGATGAACAGGTATGAGATTCCCTGCTGATCCTGCAGGGTTTGCATCAGGTTGAGAATCTGCGCCTGCACGGAAACGTCGAGCGCGGAAGTCGGTTCGTCCGCTAGAATGATGCGGGGTTGTAGTGCCAGCGCGCGGGCCAGCCCGATGCGCTGACGCTGGCCACCGCTGAAGGCGTGGGGATAGCGCCCAAGATGGTTGGCATCCAGGCCCACCTGGTCCAGCAACTCTGCCACGAGATCGCGACGCTCCGCTGAAGTGCCGACATTGTAATTCCGCAGCGGCTCCCCCACGTTGTCCAGGATCGTCATTCTTGGATTCAGCGACCGGAATGGGTCCTGAAATACCATACGGATCTCACGGCGCACCTGGCGCATTTCTGATTCCTTAACCGCCGTGATGTCGATCCGATTTCCATTTTTCGATTCGAATATGACTTCGCCGCGCGTTGGCTCTATGGCCCGAAGGATGGCCCGCACCGTCGTCGATTTCCCGCACCCGCTCTCACCGACAAGGGCCACTGTCTCCTGTTTGCGAATGGAGAAAGAGATTTCGTCGACGGCCTTGATTTCACCGACTCTTCGCTTGAGCACCCCGCGCGTAATGGGGAAGTAGATGCACAGGTCTTTCACTTCGAGGATCGAACCGACGTCACTCATCCTCCACCTCCTCGGAGTGAAGGAAGCAGCGCACATCGTGCGCGGGCGCCGTGTTCACCAGCGCTGGAATCCGCTCATCGCAGGATCCTCGTATGACGTGGTCGCAGCGATCCCTGAACGCGCATCCGCTGGGGCGGCTGTACGGGTCCGGTACCGTGCCCCGGACCGTGGCCAATTTCCCGCGCTCATGCCCGCCGGTCGGAATCGATTCGATCAGCGCCCTCGTATACGGATGTTTCGGATTGTCGAAAATCTCCGTTACCGGACCCCGCTCAACGATCTTTCCCAGGTACATGACCATAACCTCATCGGCCATCTCCGCGATCACGCCCAGGTCGTGGGTGATGATCATGACCGACATGGCCAACTGTTCCTTGAGTTCGTTCAACAGCTCAAGAATCTGAGCCTGGATCGTAACGTCAACAGCCGTGGTCGGCTCGTCCGCGATCAGTAGTTGCGGTCGGTTCACCAGCGCCATGGCAATCATCACCCGCTGCCGCATCCCGCCGCTGAAGTTGAAGATGTAGTCATCCAGGCGGCCGCGGGCATTGGGAATGCCAACGCGCTCGAGCATTTCAACCGCGATGTCGGCGGCCTCTTCCTTTTTGATCCCCGGATCGTGCACGTGAATTGCTTCCAGGATCTGGCTGCCTACCGTGTGCAGCAAACTCAGTGCTGCCATGGGTTCCTGGTGAATATAGGCGATCCCTTTGCCGCGGACTTGGCGAAGCTGCTTGCTCTTTGGAGACTGCGCGGCGAGATCGAGCTGCCCGCCATTCCCATAGTAATTCACGGATCCTGCTACGATCTCTCCCGGCCATGACTGAATTTGGAGGATCGACTGCGCCATGATGCTCTTTCCGCAGCCACTCTCGCCCACCAGCCCCACCGTCACCTGCCGGTCCAGCGAAAACGAAACTCCGTCCACCGCTTTGACCGTTCCATCTCGGAGCGGAAAGTGTGTGCGAAGGCCTGCTACCTGGAGAAGCATGTCGCCCGACGTACTCATGGACGGGATAGTTTGCCGAGGCCGGGGGGCCCATGTATAAAGTTGAGTTTTTCTGGGGTGCCGTTCATAGATACGAGCTTGGACAAAACTAAGGAATCACCAGCCATGTCTCATTGCGAGCCTTATTTCAAGCCCTTCGACGAAACAGACCCCTACACGCAAGAGGACGCTCCCGGATTGTCGTTTCGCAAGGTTTTGCCCGTGGGGCTCATACCGGACGTTGACATGGGGCTGGTCACGCTCGAGGGTCCGGCCCATAAATTCCCGGGATCTCATGATACCTTTGACCAGGCTTACCTTGTTTACCGGGGTACGGGCCACATTAACCTGGGAGACGATCGCATACGCATTGACCGGCCGGGGATTGTTGTCATTCCACACGGAACCCGGCACTCCATGGAGGCCGATGCCGGTCAGACGATGCAGTATGTCTATGTGAATCATGCAGTCCATGCGTAACCCCTGGGGAGAAGAAAGATGAGCGCCAATGTTCTTTACGACAAGTTGCAGACCGGTTCGCCGTTATTCGGTGTGGGCAATATGTACCCGGCACCCGGAATCCTTGAAGGGATGTGCAAAGGATACGATTTCGCCTGGCTCGACGGGCAGCACGGGCAGCACGATTACCAGTCGCTTCTCCACGCCAACCAGACTGCCGCAGGTCAGAATATCGGTACGGTGATGCGAATCGCGACCAGCGACCCTCTTCAAATGGGATATTACGCCGATCTTGCCCCGTCGGCGATCATGATGCCCATGGTCAACACCGCGCATCAGGCGGAGGAAATTGTTCAAGGGCTTTGTTTCCCTCCGCGTGGTAGCCGCTCGTATGGAGGACGCCGGGTCATAGATCTGTACGGACGCGAGTACCATCGGGAGGTGCCGCTTCTGGTCATCGCCCAGATCGAAACCCTGGAGGCGGTGGATAACGCGGAGGCGATTGCATCCGTCGACGGGATCGATGGACTCTTTTATGGTCCGGATGACATGAGATGCCAACTGGATCTACCGATGGACACCTCTGCACTCGAGCACGACAAAATGCGTGCCGGAGCGGAGCGGACGGGACAGGCCGCTTTGAATTCCGGGAAGTTCGCCGGCTCGGTCACGCCGTCAACGGAGGCGATTCAACTCTACCATGATTTTGGATACCGTCTCTTTGTTGTCGGCGGAGATATCGCGTTCCTTCGTGGCGCCGCGGCGGAGAAGCTGAATGAAATTCGGCAGTGGACCGGAGGCGAAGACGGGTCCGGTGGATCGCAAGGCATCTACGGATAGTCCGGACGGGAGGTTTGATCCTCCTCTTTCCGCGTCACCTCCAGCAGGTATAGCACCATCTCATTGTGTTCACTGAAGTTGAGATGGAAGGCATCTGATTGCGATTCGACACGCCCGATCTGCTCCAGATTTTCGAGAAATATATCACTAAACGCGAAGAATCCGAAATCGACGATTTTGCACTGTAGACCCGCCCCATCCAGAAGTTCAGCCGTGCGTAGCTGGCTGAGCGCCGAAATCTGCATGACGTAGGCGACGCCGTTCTCCTCGAGGAGATTAGGCAACAGGGAAATGAGATGGTCAAAGAGGTTTCTACCCCAGTAGTCGGCCGGGCGGTGTCCGCTTACCTGGCCCCGGGGATCGACCGGCATCTGGTATAGGCTCGCAACAATGATTTCGTACTTTTCTTCCGGCAACCACGCGTACAAATCGACTACCTTGCCCTGTACGCGGTCGGATACATCGTTGCGAAAAGCATTGGTCAAGGCGTTTGCGACCGCCTCCTGCTGCACGTCAATAGCCTCCACCAGCCGCGCTCCGTTCAGGGCCAGCTGGACCGTGAGAATCCCGGTTCCACATCCCACGTCCAAACACTTTTTCCCTTCGCCAATACCCTGCTGGAAGAGATATCTCCAGATTTGAAAACTCCCCGGGGTGGGGCGAAATACACTTGGCTCGCAGACAATCCTGGGGAACGGCAATGGAAACAGCACGCGATCTTTCGCATCGGCCCATGGTTCACTGATGATAGGGGGGGGCGCCGCGGATGTTGTTTCCTCATGCCCGGAAAACGTCCCGGCGAGTGATGAAAAACCGGGACGGCCGGATCGCTTGCCTTCGAGCTTCAGGCGCGCGCCTTCAATATGCTCAGGCATAACACCGCAGCAACCCCCGATGATTTGGGCGCCCTCCTCACGCCATGCCAGGGCCAGGTCCGCGTAATCGTCGGGGCCCACCCGCTCATCGAATTTCCAATCGGGATCCAGGTAGTGTCCCAGGTTCGGATACACCCCAAGCGGCAAATCGGTAAAGTCCCGCAACCAGGGAATCATGCCGGACACATGGCTGATGGGCAGGCAATTAATGAGAAGGGCTTCAACTCCCAGCTTTTCGAATTTTCCGGCCGATCTCCCGAACAGATCGCCTTCAGGACCACCCCAATGCTGGCCGTACACGCCGCACACGCCGTGACGACAGCGGCGAAAGCTCAACCAGACGGGATAACCCCATTCGAGAATCGTTTCCAGCCATGGAAACGAAAGATCTTCCGGTACCAGCGATAAGGTCTCGACGAGAATCAAGTCGGGAGGATCCTCTGCGAACACGCGTTTCAATAGCTGGAGAGAGCCCTGCGTCTGCGCCGCATCCAGATCGCCGCTGAGGCTGAATGCTACTGAGCAGTGCCCTGTACGTCCTGAAGTTTCGATGGCTTTACGGGCAAGACCAATGCCGAGGCGCGCGATATCCATCCAGTGCTGTAGCTCTGCGCCCGGGCTATTGAGCTTGGCAGGGCTCTTCGCTGCATTGATGATTCCCCAGGTGTTGGTGGTGATCAGATCGCACCCCGCCGTGGCATACCGCCGGTGTACATCCAGGACGGCCCGCGGCGCATGATAAAGCCCCCACGTGCCCCATAAATCGGAATCGCTCAGATGGTAGTCCCTCAAATCCAAGCGCTGCAGTTCCGTAGAAACGCCGCCGTCGAGAATCACACATTCATCGGAAGCTATCTTGTCGCGAATTACTGAATATGCCGGCTGCATGTAACGGTGAACGTACTTTCCATTCATAATGAATTTGTCTCCGCGGTTTGAAAAGCGAAAACACGAACCGCCCTGCCCTCATGCCTCGCTCTAAAGTCCCCCTTGACATTTAAAGCCACGAGCGTGGTCAAAAATGCCAACAAATCAATGGCTTGGAGGACGGTTTTGACTGTCTTGACGAAGCGCTGATGGGCGGAAAAACTTTTTTGCCCTTGTAGGACATCGGCCAAAGGGACTTCGGCAGCAGTGGATCTTACTGCATCGCCATGAAGTAGGCGTCCACCTCTTCCCGTGCCAGCGTCTGAACTGTTTCGGGTGGTCGTTCAGAGGCGGTACGCAACAGTTTTAGTTGATCACCTACGACATCCAAACAACATTGCTGCGCCAAGTCGATCCGTTCCCCGTTCCACGCGGCCCGAACAAGCTCCTGCTGCGGGTCCCTGCCAAGAACCGTCTTCTCTTCGACCAGGTACCACTCCACATCGTTCCGCAGCGCCTGTGCGAGATCATCGTACGCGGGCCGAATATCTCGCGGCGATATCCAAACGCTGCGTTGCACGACATCGCCGGCATTTCGGCGGGCGATCGTATTCTGATTCACGCCGCGACCGGCGGAGTCGGGCTTGCCGCGGTACATCTTTCAAAAGAAACGGGTGCCGAAGTTTTCGGGACGGCCGGGAATGCCAGGAAAAGACAGGATCTATCCTCCATGGGGATCCGCCACGTGATGGACTCCCGTTCTCTTTCATTCGCGGACGAGATTCTGCAGGCCACATCGGGAGGAGGCGTGAACATTGTCCTCAACGGTCTTACGGGAGAGTTCATCCAGAAAAGCTTTTCCGTTCTCGTGCAAGGGGGCCGGTTCATCGAAATGGGAAATAGAGAAATTTTGCAGCCTGCGGAAGTTGCGGCAATTCTCGACGATGTCGTGTACACGGCGTTTGACCTGATGGAACGGGCCCGGGAGGAACCTGCGTTCGTGGGCGAACTCTTTAATCGATTGAATAATTTTCTCAAAAACGGCGGGATTCGCCCGCTGCCTATGGAAGTGTTTCCCCTTCGCAATGTGATCGATGCGTATCGTTTTATGTCCAAGGCCCGGCACATCGGAAAGGTGGTCGTCGTCCAGGAGCGCAGTTCCGCTTCTTGTTCGCATGCGACACCCGGCCGGTTGGCGCCAGACAGCACGTACCTGGTCGTCGGTGAGTTGGGCTCTGAAGGAATGGATCTTTGCCGCCGGCGAGGAAGTCTCCGCACTGTGGCAACTGCCACGTCGCATCGTGGAATTTCCAGTGCCGGTCGTGGTGGCAGCGGATAGTCGGGATGTTCTAAAACGAATGCAGAATTCGAGTCCCGGGTTCGTCGACGGTGCAGTGTATATCGAATGCGGTCCGTCAGTCCCAGCAATCCCAGTTGCCCGAACCGATAATACAAGTAATACCGGAATGCCATGTTGAGTCGGTGAAAC
>CAUZEO010000069.1:0-17433 GCA_963578625.1 Kiritimatiellia bacterium
ACGGCGATCATGAGGCCCAGGGGAATCAGGATAGACAGGAATACAACAACAACCGCGAGCCACTTGCGCCCCTTCATCATTCTCGTCAGGAAGCGATGAAATGGCTTCAACATCATGGCCAGAATGCCGGCAACTGCCAAGGGCAGCAGAATGTTGGAGAATTTCGAAATAAAAAGTCCGAGCAGAAAAAAGACGACGCCGACAAAGCAGACAATAACGACGGCGCAAACCAGGGTAATTGCAAATGCAACTGTGGCCTGTTGCTTTTCGGTAAGTTTGAGTTCAGCCATGATGAATCGCAAACCTGATCATGCGCCTTTGTACGGTGACACTTCGTCGAACTGCAAGAATATATCCTGGGAGTGTCAGGTCGCGGGCAGCGACTCCAGGAAGGACTGGATACTGTTCGCGTAGGTGCTTGGGCGCTCCACATGTAATGCGTGGCCGCACTCCGGAATGATTTCCAGACGCGCCCCAGGCACGAGGGCTGCCATTTTTCCCATCAGCTTCGAGTATCGGTCATCCTGCTCCCCGGCGATAAACATCATGGGAATGGAACCCCCGGCCAGCCGGTTCCAAATTGACGGTTGCACCCCCAGGCTCATTCCCCGCAGGGATAAAGCCAGTTCGCCGGGGTCATTCCTCCCTCTCCGCTCCAATGTCCGATTCAGAAGATCTTTCTGCCCCGAAAAATCCTTGAATAAAGGGCCGCCGTACCAGTCTTGTAGAAACTGGGGAAAAGGTTGGGTGAGAATCCTTTCCGCCAGGGCCTGGTCCCACGCTCTCCGCGCCTCCCGCTCCCCTTCCATTTCCAGCCCGGGTGAAGCGGATGTAATCACCGCGGCCCCAAACCTGGCGGAGGTCATCGCCATGGACAATGCCAGCCGCCCCCCCATGGAATACCCGATCAGGGTCGGATCGCGCAAAAGCAATTCATCCACCAGCGCGCAAACCGCTGCGCAGGCACCTTCGAACGAGTACATGCCCGGATCCGAATATCCCACACTTTTGCCGTGTCCCGGCAAGTCGACGAGGATGCAGCGATATGAACGGGTAAAAGACTCGATCGTTTCCGCCCAGTCTTCCGCGGACCCCAGGAATCCGTGAAGAAAGACGAGAGGTTTCGCAGCAACCGGTCCATACGAAAGATAGTGGAGCGAATTCACGGCATATGACTTAACATTGAATCAGGATTACAGGATAGTAGAACACGAATTGAAAACGCCCTGCCCCGGGAGGACTTCCTATGTGCGGCCGATTTACGCTGGCAAAGCCTCTTCAGGAAATAGAGGAACTGGTGGGAGAAATCAAAAACGATGTCCCACTTGCTCCGCGCTACAACATCGCGCCCGCGCAACCGATCCTTACGGTGCTCAACCGGGAACCGCGCTTTCTGACATTTACCCAATGGGGGCTCGTTCCCCGATGGGCAAAAGACCCAACGATGGCCACCAGGATGATTAACGCCCGCGCCGAGACCATCGCCGAAAAACCCGCGTTTCGTTCGTCGTTCAAGCACAACAGATGCCTTATCCTCGCGGACGGTTTCTTCGAGTGGCGGAAAGTTGCCGGGCAAAAGGACAAGACGCCCATGTACATTCGCTTGGCCTCAGGTGAGCCTTTCGCATTCGCGGGAATCTACGCGGACTGGCAGGGCCCGGACGGGTCGGAGATTACGACATCCGCCATTATAACGACCTCGCCGAACGAGTTGGTTTCCAAGATTCACAATCGGATGCCGGTCATTCTGTCCAGGAAGCATTTTGAAGCCTGGATGGATCCCGCCCTCGAAAAACCAGATCGCCGCGGTCCCATTCTCAGGCCATTCCCGGCTTCGAAAATGGAGGCCTACGAGGTTTCCCGAAAAGTAAATAAAGTGACACATGATGCCCCGGATTGCATTGCGCCGATTCAAGAAACCCCAATACAGGGCGAGCTTTTCTGACACGCGACCCCGCACCTCGATTTTCCGGTTTTTTCGCTTTGCATGGACCCCACGATGTCGTATGTAACCGGGCGAGCGGGTACCTCAGGGTGTGTCTTGGACTAGTACGCACCTTTTGAAGACATTGCTGTATAGGTTATTCAAGACTTCGCGGCGTGAAGCGCGGTTGTGCAGAGTTGTGCGCAACATCCTCCTGTTCTTGGCGGTTTGGACCGCGACCGCGGTACTTGCGGAGCAATTCTACGCTGTCCGCAAGCTGGACACCTTGACGTCCATTGCGCGCGATCATGGGACCAGCGTGACGGCCCTTTCGCGCGCAAACAAACTGAAGAATAGAAACTCCCTTCAGGTCGGTCAGCGGTTGGTCATCCCCGGCTCGGCCCAGGCGAATAAAATCCACGTGGTGAAAAAGGGCGACGTCCTTGGAGACATCGCCCGCAAGTACAAAGTTTCCATCAACGAGATCGTGGCGGTCAACAACCTCCCGTCGGCGGACGATCTTTCAATTGGCGATGAGATCAAGATCCCGAGGCAATCGTCGGGATCCGTTTCGGGCACGTCCCTTGCCTCCAGTCTCCGCTCAGAATTGAATCGAATCCGGGTGGTACGCCCACAGCGCTGGCAGCACATCGTGATTCACCATAGCGGCGCGAGCAATGGAACAGTCAAAGGCATGGATCGGTACCATCGGATAGAGCGAGGTATGGAAAATGGAATTGCCTATCACTTTGTCATCGGAAACGGGAGGGGTATCCCCGACGGAAAAATCGAAATCACGCATCGGTGGCGCGGACAGCTGAACGGCGGGCACGTGGCCAGTTCAAGGCTCAACAGCACCTCCGTAGGTATCTGCCTGGTCGGAAATTTCGAACGATCGAAACCCACACGAAAGCAGATCGAAAGCCTACAGAGTCTCTGCACCTATTTAACCAGAAAATGCAGTCTCAGCGGAGCTCGCATTCAGACCCACCGGCAAATCAATCCAAGCCCCACGAAATGTCCTGGCAGACACTTTCCGATAGACCGCTTTAAAGCCGATTTTCGATCCTGACCGCGGAATCAGGCTTCTTCTTCCAGGTTAGGCTCATCGTCGCCCTCGACTTCGTCGTCCTGCGCTGCCTGCTCCAGGGCCCACGTCATGTCCTCTGCGCGATCCCATACGTGCTTGGAAACGAACACCGGGCAGGATTGCTGAAGGGCCAGCGCGATGGAATCGGACGGCCGCGCATCAATCTCAACCAGGTTCTTACCGAGTTCATTCTCCTGAATCAGGAACAAACGGGCGAAGAACGTGTCATCCTGCAAGTCATTGATCAGGACTTTTTGCACCGAAACTCCGAGTCCGGTGAAAATACTCGCCATCAAGTCATGGGTCAGCGGTCGCGGCTTTTTGATCTTGTGAAGAAACATCGTGATGGCGGCCGCCACGCTATGATCCACGAATATAGCAATGACTTTGCCCCCATTGCTGAGGAAAACTCCGCAGCCGGTTGGCGTAGGTACGAGCCCTTTAACCGTGACCGGAATATCTGTTTCGGACGTCATAGCGAATCGAATATTTTTCCTTGTACCTTCTCCAGCCGAACCTGTCGCTCACATTATGAGGATTTTTTCGTATGAAAAGACAGCGTTCCGTTCCCAGCGGCACCCGCCTCTACCACGACCTGATCTCCTTCCGCGACTTTTCCGTCCAGCAACTGTCGGGCCAACGCGTCCAATACTCTCCGCTGAATTACCCGTTTCAAGGGCCGCGCCCCGAAAGCCGGGTCAAATCCGTCCAGTGCAAGGACTTCCTTTGCGCCCTCTGTGACTTCCAGGCTGATATCCTTGTCTGAAAGAAATCCGCGGACCAGATCGAGTTGGATATCCACGATCCGGGCGATCTGTTCTCGCGACAGGGAGTGGAATATGATCGTTTCGTCGATGCGATTGAGGAACTCGGGCCGAAAGTGCCCCTGTAATATTCGCATCACCTGCTCCTCCAACTCGAGATACAGCGGATCATCCGATTTCAGCTCCGGGCGGTTCGAAAGTGTTTCCCGAATCACGTCGCCACCGAGATTCGATGTCATGATCATCAAGGTATTCGTAAAATTGACCGTCCTGCCCTTCCCATCCGTGAGGCGCCCGTCATCCAGGAACTGCAGCATCACATTCAGCACATCGGGGTGCGCCTTCTCGATTTCGTCAAACAGAATCACCGAGTACGGCTTCCGACGGACATGCTCAGTTAGATACCCGCCCTCTTCGTAGCCGACGTAACCGGGCGGCGCACCGATCAGGCGGCTCACGGAGTGTTTCTCCATAAATTCGGACATATCGATCCGGATCATTGCGTGCTCGTCGTCGAACAGGAAATCGGCAAGAGCACGCGCCAGTTCGGTCTTACCAACACCCGTGGGTCCCATGAAGATAAAAGACCCGATTGGCCGATTCGGATCCTGCATTCCCGTTCGGGAGCGCCGCACTGCATTTGCGACCGCAGCCACCGCGTCATCCTGACCGACAACCCGCATCTGCAGTCGATCCTCCATGATCAACAACTTCTCCCGCTCACCCTCCAGAAGGTTGCTGACGGGCACATGCGTCCAACTCGAGACCACCTGCGCGATTTCCTCCGCGGTCACCTCTTCCTTGAGCATTCGCTGATTTTTCTGCAGCGCTGCCAGTTTTTTCTGTGCCGAAGAAATCTGTTCCTCCACGCTTGGAAGTTTCCCGTAAAGGATTTCGGCCGCCTTCTCGAGATTGTTTTCCCGCTTCGCAGTCTCTTCCTGGTTGCGAAGAAGGTCGAGCGCCTCTGTTAAACTGCGAATCTCTCCGATGAGTTCCTTTTCCTGTTCCCAGTGTAGTTTTTTCGCGACGTTTTCTTCCTTGAGCCTAGTTCGCTCAATTTCTAATTGTTCCAGCCGCTTAAGGGACACCTCATCTTTTTCCTTTAGCAGCGCCTCCCGTTCAATCTCCAGTTGCATGATGCGCCGCTCGATCTCGTCGATCTCGGTCGGCATGCTGTCGATTTCCATGCGCAGCTTACTGGCCGCTTCGTCGATGAGATCGATGGCTTTATCGGGCAAAAACCGATCGTTGATGTATCGGTCCGCCAGCCTCGCGGCGGCCACCACCGCTGCATCCTGAATCCTAACGCCATGATGGACCTCATATCGTTCGCGCAGACCCCGAAGAATCGCCACGGTATCCTCCAGGCTGGGTTCGTCCACCTTCACCGGCTGGAAACGTCGCTCCAGTGCGGCATCCTTCTCGATGTATTTACGATATTCGTCGAGGGTCGTCGCTCCAACACAACGGAGTTCGCCACGCGCCAGCGGCGGCTTGATCATATTCGACGCGTCGACCGCACCCTCGGCGCCTCCCGCCCCGACCAGGGTGTGAAGTTCATCTATAAAAAGGATAATCTCCCCCTCCGCACCGGCAACTTCCTTCAGGAAGGCCTTGAACCGATCTTCAAATTCGCCCCGATACTTTGCACCCGCCACCATGGACCCCAGATCCAGAGAGATCACACGCTTGCCCTTTAATCCTTCCGGCACGTCCCCGCCGAATATCCGCTGGGCCAACCCCTCCGCAATCGCGGTCTTCCCAACTCCAGGCTCTCCAATCAGCACCGGATTATTCTTCGTCCGGCGCGACAAAATCTGAATCACACGCCGAATCTCCTGGTCCCGGCCAATCACGGGATCGAGCTTTCCAGTCCGCGCGTCCTGGGTCAGATCGCGCCCGTATTTCTTCAAGGTCTCGTACTTGTCCTCCGGTGACGGATCCGTCACCCGCTGACTGCCACGTACGGCTTGCAGGGCGGCAAGGACGGCGTCGGACTTGATGCCGAGGTCTCCGGCAATTCTCTCCACCGCAGTTCCGGCGCTTGCCAGGCACGCAAGAAACAGGTGCTCGGTACTTACAAACTCGTCCTTCATCTCTTCCGCGACAGTGAAGGCAGCATCGAAAACCTTTCTGAGCGCACCGGACACGTAGCGCTCCGCCGAACTGCCGGTGACCTGGGGCCGTTCCTCCAGACTGACTTTCAGACGATTCGCAAATTCTGCTCGCGGGGCACCCAACCGATCAAGCAATGGCGGAACTACGCCGTCTTCTTGTTCCAGCAGCGCCAGGACCAGGTGCTCAACGTCGAACTCCGAATGCACATAATGATCCGCAAGCCGTTTTGCGTGATGCACGGCCTCCTGCGACTTAATGGTGAGTCGATCCAATTGCATGTCAAAATCCTCCTACAAGTGTTATCTCTTTAACTAGAATTAGAGGGTTTTGGTATGAATATGTTCAATATTATTGTAATTTAGTATTTTTTGGTAAATAAAGTATCTTAGATCACGAATTTGGCCGACTTGTAGCCTAAGTCACACGGCCACCACATGATGGGACACTAGTTGGTACATCGTTCCATAAATAGGTGTACTAGCCTGAAGAATTCAGCAAATCCCGAGCCTTGGGAAGCCACAGGGTTGGAATCCAACTTGCACCGTCTGCCACAGGGGCAATTCGATCTACCGACCAGCCATGATCCTGTAGTGCAACGGCCATGGCCGGACAGGCTTCTTGGTTTACGGTGTGCAAAATCACCGAACAGGCCGGAGCCGACTTGACTAATTCCAATGCCACCTCCATGCCGTTGCCGGAATGGGGGTCTCCTTCGCTCTTGGAGATCAAGTCGCGCTCAAGAGAAATCAACTGCGTAAGCGGCAAGGTAACCGGAAGGTCGGAAATGAACCGCTCGGCAGTCTGGTAAATCTCGAACAGCGGCGCGGGCGTCAGGGCGGACAGTCACTCGCCGAAAGCTTCAACTCGCGCCGGATTGTCATCCAATATCATTATCTTTTCTTTTGTTGAGCGCTTCCTCCTGAAGCTGCTTCAACTCAGACTCCAGCTTTTTCACCCGGTCCTTCAGACGCGGTAGCCGTTTCAAGTCGGCCTGCATTTTTGCGGCCTGCGCATGCGGCGCCGCCGGGTAACCGGAGTAAAACATTTTGGGCGGAACATCTTTGGTTACCCCGCCCTGAGCACCAATCGCTGAGTATTCCCCGACGACAAGGTGACCAGCCACGCCGACTTGACCACCTAGAATCGCGTGATGCCGTACGATCGTGCTGCCGGCGATACCCACTTGCGCAACCAACACGACGTGATCTTCGATAACGCAGTTGTGTGCAATCATCACCAGGTTGTCGATCTTAACCCCGTTTCCGATTCGTGTTTTGCCGAAACGAGCCCGATCCACGGTGCAGTTGGCGCCGATCTCCACGTCATCGCCAACCTCGGCAATCCCAATCTGGGGGATCTTGGTGCGCTCCCCCTGCTGGTCGACGTCGTACCCGAATCCGTCAGATCCGATCACGGTGCCGTTGTGGATGAAAGTCCGATCGCCGATCGTGCAATATTCGCGAACGGACACGTTGGGATACAGAATGCAATCCTGGCCGATCGAGACGTCTCGACCGACAAAACTGCCGGCCCAGATTCGCGTACGCGCCCCGATCCTTGCCCCGGGTTCGATCACGACGTTAGGACCGACGCCGACGCCGCCCTCAAGTATCGCGTTGTCGGCGACGATCGCTGATGGGTGAACACCTGCGGGCAATTCCACGGACGGAGGAGCGAATTTCAGCGCGATTCGCGAGAAGCTTTCGAGTGGATTTGAAACGCGGAGAAGGACGGCGGAGCACTCCACCACGATTTCCTTGCTCACCACCAGCGCACCGGCCCGGGTCTTGGCGGCGTGGCCCTTGT
Source organism: Kiritimatiellia bacterium (assembly GCA_963578625.1). GTDB lineage: Bacteria > Verrucomicrobiota > Kiritimatiellia > SLOV01 > SLOV01 > CAUZEO01. The sequence goes on from CAUZEO010000069.1 coordinate 7,703, forward strand.
ACTTGGGATTCGCCAGAAAACTGATGTCGGTGGGCTGCGCCTCCCGAAGCCCGGCAACGCCGGTAATGATCGGCGATCCGTCACCCTCGAATTCAGTGCCAATCTCACGGGCGATTTCGGCGACGGTACGTTGCATGGTTTGGGGCCCTCGTGGGCCGTCTCAAGCATTTAGATGTTGAATTAGTCCCTGATTTCGAGGCTGGATTCTTTTTCTTCTTCGTCTTCGGCTACGCCCTCTTCCCAATCATCTTCCTGATCCTCACCCACATTCAGCAGGGCCACGATGGCGGCAGTTATGTCCGAACTGGGGTCGGAATAGAGAAAAACCGGCACCTGATTCAGACTGGGACCAGAACTATCGATAACCGCGAAAAGGCTCCGATCCGAAGCAAACTTCTCAATTACTTCGTCGATATCATCGACAATCGCCTTGCGCATGCGACGTCCCTGCTCCTCGAGCTGGCGCCGCCGTGTTTGTTCGAACTGTTTTATTTCCTGCTCCGTGGCGCGGAGCTCGACCAGGACTTCTTCCGCCTCGGAACGCTTCAGATCCTGCCCATCCTTGCTCAGGGTCTCGTCGCTGGCTTCCTCGCGAAGAGCATTGAAATCGGCTTCCATTTTTTCGATCTTCTCTATCAATTCGGACCGCTCCGTATTGAACTCCAGTGCCTGATCCTTCAGTCGCCGATCTGCGCGCTGGGTTTTGTAATACTGTTCGAAAACCTGCTCCATGTTGACGAACGCGATCTGGCTGCGCAAATCATCCTGACCGCACGCCTGGATCCCAACAAAAAAAGAAGCGCACACCAAAAGTCCTGAAAATCTACTCATTCTCATATCTTTCTCTCTCCTTATCGCCATCAATTCGAACTTCCCCGCCTTGTTAATTCTGGTACCCGAGGAAGAAGTTAAACCGGCCTCCACCATCGTTGAACCTATCTGCTTCAATCGGCCACGCATAGTCCAGTTGAAATGGCAATCCCGGCATGTTGATTCTCAGGCCAATGCCCCAATCCGAATTCAAGTCACTCAACCCGAACTCGTAGGGTTTCGGGTACACCTGTCCTACATCATAGAACGCAGCAGCTCGAATTTGTTCAATAATCGGGATGGTGTATTCCAGCGTCATGTAGGCGGAGGACTGACCTCCAAGGGGCTCGCCATTGGAGTCCTTCGGCCCCACATCCCGGAAATCGAACCCGCGCATATTCCGGGCGCCCCCCAGGAACAGACGGTCAAAAATCGGCACACTTTTCGTGTCTCCCCATTCCTCCACCACCGCGATCTGCCCGCGAACGTTGAATACATGCTCATACCAGAGTGGCCAGAAACAAGTCGACCGCAGCCGCATTGTGTACAGCTCGATGTCCCCGCCCAGCGGCCCTCCGGATACCGAGGCACTCGGAACCGTGCGGCTTCCGGCCGTGGGGACAAAGAAGTTATTTCGCGTGTCCCGAATCAACGAGAGCTCGAGAGAACTCTCCAGGGACGAACCCCCCTGCGATTTGATCAGGTCCGAGGCCGCTGCTGAAACATTGGTCACGTCAATCTCTTCCAGCGAATAGGCAAGTCGCAGCCGGTAGGGGCCCCGCAAAGGCCGGGTCAAACTGACGGAACCGCCGCTATTGAGCTGGTCGTAATCGTCACTGAAGAAGTTGCGCTCATGCTGAAACAATTCAAAGTCAAGCCGCAGTCGTTGATCAAGAAACCATGGCTCGGTAAATGAAATGATCCAGTCACGCCGTTCCGTCCCCAGCTGAAGACGAACCTTGAATTTCTGCCCAGCCCCCTTGAGCTGTGGCCAGTTGGCAAAATCGAAATTGCCCTGCGACAGTTCTACGAACCCAATGATGTCGTCGATACTGGAAAAGCCCGCACCCACCATGAACTGACCACTCCGTTGCTCTTCGACTTCGAAAATCAGGTCGTAGGTGTCCTCCTCGTCCGTCGGTACCGGTGTCGCACTGACGTACCCGAAGAACTCGAGGTTCCGCAATCTCCTCTCGCTTTGCCGTACCCTTACTTCATTAAAAACTTCCTGAGGTGCGACGGTGAGCTCCCGGCGAATGACCTTGTCCTTGGTCCATGTGTTTCCCTGGATTGCAATATTCCGGATGTAGGCCTTTGTTCCCTCGTGGATTTTGAACACGACATCGATGACTCCGAGGTCGGAATCCGTGTCCACTTCAGGGGCTGCGTTCGAGCGAATGTACCCGCGACTCCCGTAGTAATCGTGAATAGCCTGCCGCGTTTCATCAATTTTATCCTGGGCGGCCACTTCGCCGGGAAGCAGGCGCAAGGAACGCAGCTTGATGTCGTCTTCGGAAAATAATGTATTCCCTTGGAGCTTGATGGAGCGGACGTGATACTGGATGCCTTCAACAATGGGATAGGTCATTATGATGCCACCGCCAACGTACTCAATATTCGGTTCTCCGACCTGAACATCGAGAAAGCCGTGGCTATGGAATTGCCTCTTGATCGTGCTCCGATCGCTCTCGATCAGGTCCGGATTAAACACGCCCCGCCCCGTGATAAAGGAAAAAATATTGGCGCGTTTCTGGGTCAAAGATTTTCGCAACTTTCGCACCGACACGTGATCCGCGCCGGTGAAATCGATGCGCCTCACGCGAGCACGTTCACCTTCCTTAATGGTTACGGTCACAGTCGCCTTGCTCGCTGCCACATCCTCCTCGATGTCCCACTTCAGTTGCGCGTCCGGGAAATTTTTCTTGCGATATGCTTCTATGACCGCGCGCGACTTAATCGCCATAATGGAATCATCGACAGGATCGCCGGCGCCAAGCTCCAGTTTCTTGCGGATCTTCTTGTTGCTCATCGTGCGGGCGCCCTTGATGGTGAGGCGCCTGATGACCGGGCGTGGATGAACACGGTAGATGACGACGACCCCGTCGTCAGTAGGCTCCAGCGCGCTGCCAACATTCGAAAATCGACCCGTATCTTTCAAGGTCCGGACATCCCGGGTAATGACCATCCGGTCAAACACGTCGCCTTTCTTTATCTCAAGGTACACGTAGACGGACTCAGCATCCACGGAACCATCCCCGTCGTGTTCCACCCGAACCTCGACAACCGTTGGGGGCGGAGGCGGGTCTGCAGCCATCGCGGTTCCGACGTTCAAAAATACGACAACCCAAAACAGCAAGGCGGGAAAACCATAAGCCAGTCTCAACATCAGTCGAATCCACCTCCTCCCGGCGCCACCGCCGGTTCCGCAATCGCCTCTGCTTCCCCCTGAGAGCGGTCGCTGAAGCGGGTGTACTGCTCGTGGAAATTCACGCGAACTTCCCCCGTAGGTCCGTTTCGATGCTTCGCCACGTGCACGACAGACAGCGTCTTGTCATTCGCTTCCTCGTCGTCCGGATATTTGCAGGGACGCCGAAGCAGCATCACGATATCGGCATCCTGCTCGATCGAACCCGAATCCCGGAGATCTGAAAGCTTCGGTACGGCAAGACGATCCCGTGATTCAGGGGCGCGGCTCAACTGGCTCAGAACGAGCACCGGCACCTGGAGTTCCTTGGCCATCCCTTTGACCGCCGCGGACATCGCCGCCGTCTCAAGCTGCTTGTTCTCCGCCTTTTGCGGATAGTGCAGAAGTTGGAGGTAATCGATGACGAAGAAGCCGACGTCATATTTCCGCACCATTCGCCGGGCACGGGAGCGAAGCTCAAGCACACTCAATCCCGGTGTGTCGTCGAGGTAGATCGGTGCCTTGATCAGGGTATCCGCCGCGGACATCAGGTTGGTGTGAAAATCTTTCGAGAGGTAGCCGCTGCTCAGTTGGTCCGAGGGCACTTTGCCGGCACAGCAAACCATTCTTCGCACCAACTGCTCGGCGGACATCTCCAGGCTGAAAATACCGACAGGCTTCGGCGAAGCGTCGTCCGGGCGGGCGCTGCACCCCTTGTACCCGGTCGTGATGTTCTCCACGATGTTCATGGCCAGTGAGGTTTTCCCCATCGAAGGGCGGGCGGCAAGGATAATCATGTCGCCGGCCTTGAACCCCATGAGCAATCGGTCAATATCACGGAACCCGGTCGAGAGGCCCGTCACTCCGCGGCCGGTCTGAAAAATCGTTTCAAAATCACTCATCGCGCCTTTCACAAGGTCGCTCCACGAACGTACGGAGGACCCGGTCTCGGCCGCGATCTCAAAAAAGGTGGATTCCGCCTTGCCCAGGATTTCCGAGGCATCCTCTTCCGAAGCATAACAATCGTCAATAGTTTCGCGTGCGCGATCGATTACGGTCCGGAGCAGATACTTCTGGAACACGATGTCCATGTAGTACTGGGCATGCGCCGCGGTGGGAGTGGACTCCACAAGCTGTTCAAGAAAGGTCGCGCCGCCGATTGCATCAAGTTTTCCGATGTCCCTGAGATGCTGGCTGACGGTGAGCAGATCAATGACCTGGTTCCTCTGCGACATCTCCAGCATGGCCTCGAAGACCTCGCTGTGGGAAGAAATGTAGAACGAACCGGGGCCGATCCCGCTTGCTGTACAGAGATCGAGAACCCGAGAGGGCTCCAGCAAAGACGCACCTACGAGCCCTCGCTCTGCTTCTTCACTGTATGGTTGGACGCGGGGACGGTCCCCTCTGCGCTGTCCTGTTCCGGAGACAGAAGGCGAAGAAGCCTGCAGTGCCATGGACTATTCCTCCACGACCCAGACTTTTATAGTCGCTTGGAACTCCGGGTGGAGTTTAATCACGACGTCATACACCCCAAGTTCCCGTAACGCTTTCTTGAGTTGAATGAGATGCTGATCGATCTCGAAGCCCTGGGTTTTCAGCGCCGCCGAAATATCGCCGCGCTGGACCGATCCGAATAACTTTCCGCCCTCACCCGCCTTTGCGGAAATGGTAATCGATGTGCTCTCAAGGTTTATGACCAGCACTTCGGCGCGTTCCCGTTCCGACCGCAGCCGCTCATCACGCGCGGCATGGTGAGATTCCACCTGCCGGCTGCTCATCACAGAGGTACGTACCGCGAGCTTTTTCGGTAACAGAAAATTCCGGGCATATCCTTCGGCGACTTGAACAACGTCGCCTTCAATCCCCAGTCCGGGAACATCATTTATGAGTATCAACTCCTTGGCCATCGCGATCGATCCTTCCTCAGGGAAGCAGGCCCACAACGCGCGCGCGCCGGATTGCCCGCTTAATCTGCCGTTGCTGCAGGGATGAAACGCCGGTCGTGCGTGCCGGCAGGATCTTGCCCCGCTCTGTCATGAACTTCCGAAGAAGCTCATGATCCTTGTAATCGATTACCGTGACGTTTTCGAGGTATTTCGCCCCGCGTCGCGTTGAAAATTCAGTTGTTGTTCGGCGCTGTTGACGTTCCATGCTGTCGTGTCTCCTACCCGAGGATCTGTATCCTCTTCTAAACCGATTCTTTTTCTAAAAATGGCGTGTTTTCCCGGCCATCGCCGGGTATTGCAGACCCAACCGATGCGGCGGCGGCCGGCGGCGGCTCAACATCGGGCGCATCCCCGAATTCGGCGCGGCGCGGCGCACCCAAAAACTGGACCCGCTCCGCCCGCACGCGAAGCTTGCTCCGCTTTTCTCCCTGGGCCGATTCCCACTGGTCAAACTGAAGACGCCCTTCCACAAGCGCGGGAGAACCTTTCTTCAGGTATTCGCCGCATGTCTCCGCTTGCCGACCCCAAACCACAATATCGACAAAACAGGTCTGCTCGACCTGCTCTCCTTCCCGGTTTCGGTAGACATCGGATACCGCGAGCCCAAGATCCGTAACCGCAATGGCAGAGGGGGTATACCTCAATTCCGGATCTCTCGTAAGATTCCCGGCAAGAATAACTCGGTTCAAATCCGCCATAAAAAATTACTCCGCCTCGGCCGGCTCCGGCTCCGGTGCGATTACCGCAACGACGATCTGCACTCTCAGGACACTGTCGCTCAATTTGAATTTCGCGTGAATCAAGGGAATTTGTTCGGCCGCTATCTTGAAATTCATTACGGCGTAGTGCCCATGATCGTTTTTCTTAATCGGACGCGCAAACGGCCGGCGGCCAAGCCGCGTGCTGCTGACGACCTCCCCGCTCAATCCTTCAATTTCGCTCCGAGCGCTTTTGATCACCGCATCCAGCTCTTCTTCGCTGAACCGGTCCGCAAAAATAAACATCGCCTCGTATGTTTTCATCAATTCGATCCTGGGCTATTCACCCTTTTTCTCTTTTTTCTGATTAAACTCATTCATCGCCGTACTCACGCCTTGCGCCACAATCACCGTCGCCGCGTCTGCTGCAAGCGCCACCGCATCATCCAATATCTTTCTCTCACCGGGAGCGAAGCTGCCCAGGACGTGCCCCACCAGATTCTCGCCACTCTCACGGCCACCAACCCCGACCCGAATTCTGGGAAACGCATCACTGCCCAAAGCGCCCATGATCGACTTCAGGCCGTTATGGCCGCCGGCTCCGCCTTGCGCACGAATCCGTATACGCCCCACGGGCAAGTCCACATCATCCACGATCACCAGAATCTGCCCCGGTTCCAAACCCCGCCGGCGCCTCAAGGCACTGACCGTAACTCCACTCCGGTTCATGTACGACTGCGGCTGAACCAGCAGGAGGTCCTGATCCGAAACCTGAATTGTGCAGGATCGAGCCCGGAAACGCCAGCTTCTTTTGAACGCAGCCCCGCCTCGGGCCGCGACCAGGCCCAGGACCTCAAAGCCCACGTTGTGGCGCGTGCCTTCATATTGGGAGCCGGGATTACCCAGCCCCACAACCACATTGACACGCTGGTCCATGGGAGCGCCTCTAACGATTCTCAGAATAACACGCGGAATTAATCCGCCGAATCGTCCGTTTCGTCGCTGCTGCGCTCAGTAATTACTTCGGGCTCGGTCGATGTTGACTCCTCTTCTTCGCCTTCAGTTTCTTCCGTATCGTCGTCTACTACGCGTGGTGCGGATACTTGCGCCACCGTAATCGTCGGATCATCTGACAGCGTTACCGCATCACTACCTATAACCAGATCCGCAAGCGACAGATGGCCGCCAATCTCAAGCGCCGAAACTTCAATCTCCAGCTGACCAGGAATGTCCGAAGGGAGACACTCTACTTCCACTTCACGGACCAACAATTCGAGAATGCCGCCGTCCCGCGTCACCCCAATCGGCTCTCCGACAACCTCAATCGGAACCAGAACTTTGAATTTATCGGTGAGAGATACTTTCTGAAAATCAACGTGTATGATCCGATCCGTCAACGGATGGTGTTGCACTTCCTTGAGCAGAACCTTGGTGCTCTTACCGTCTCCCACCGCTACGTCAAGCATGACGTGCTCACTTACGTGACGGCGCATTTCGGTCTCAAACGCGTGCTCGTCGAACTGGACCTGGGTGGCGTCCTCGCCGCTCCCGTAGATAATTCCAGGTAATATCCCCTCTTTTCGTAACCGTTTAGATTCCGCCGATCCAGTCGCGCTTCGAAGGCTCGCCTGTAAAATTTGTTCTTCTGCCATTGTCTTGCCGCTCCCGGTTCACACCTTAAACAAGGATGTAACCGACTGGTTATTATGTATCCTCATAATCGCTTCTCCAAGCAATTGGGCCACGGATAATGTCGTAATGTTGAATCCTTGCAACCCTTTTCTCGGAACCGAATCGGTCGTCACCAATTCGTCGATCGGTGAGGATTTCAGCCTTCCCAAGGCGTTTCCGGTCAACACGGCATGAGAAACCGCCGCTAAAACGCTTTTTGCTCCATTTTGTTCGAGCAATTCCGCCGCCGCGCATAGCGTCCCTGCCGTGGTGGTCATGTCGTCTACAATGAGGCAATTGCACCCACTCACCTCGCCCACAACATCCACAGCCTCAACATCTTCCGACGTTTTACGATTCTTGCCGACGATGGCCAGTCCGGCATTGAGCATTTGCGAGTAGGCGTAAGCCATTTTGAGGCTTCCCGGATCAGATGCAACAATCGTCAGATCCGAAATATTCTTTTGCCGAATGTCGCTCACGATAACCGGGGACGCATATAAATGGTCTACGGGGATATCAAAGAACCCTTGGATTTGCTGGGCATGAAGGTCGAGGGTCAGCACCCGATCGGTCCCGGCCGCAACCAGGAGATTAGCCACCAGCTTGGCGGTGATCGGTACCCGTGGCTGGTCCTTCCTGTCCTGTCGCGCATACCCGTAGTATGGAATCACCGCCGTAATGCGGTCCGCTGAGGCCCGCTTCGCCGCATCAATCATAATCAGGAGCTCAAGAAGATTATCATTCGGCGGCGATGTGGGCTGAACGATAAATACATCCTGCCCCCGAATATTCTCCGCAATCTTTACGAAAATTTCACCATCGGGAAACCGGTCAACGGAAACCTGCCCGACCGGCTGTCCAACGAATTCGGCTATTCTTCCGGTGAGTACCGGATGGGCGCTACCACCGAAAATGATCAAATTCAGACCTTCTCTCTTGCTTTGGACCACTTGCCGGAATTCGGAAGCAAACCGGAAATTTAACGGCCGTTACGTACTAGTTCCATTCATCTCACTTGGTTGCCCGACTAGGGTTCGAACCTAGACTCAGGCCTCCAAAGGGCCGTGTGCTGCCATTACACCATCGGGCAAACCTTGAGTTTTCCGTGTCTGTACCCGGAGGTGACTACGGAACTTCCCACGCACGACACGTAACCACACTAGAACCAACTTCGTTACGAAGTCAAGACCACCTCTACAACCCACCGAAACCACACAAATCACCGCAAAATTACATCCCCCGGATCAGCATCCCAACCCTCCGAATCACCGCCACAACCTCCTCCCCCCAACCAGACCTCACCAGCTGATGCCGATTATCGATCGCACGAAACTACGAGCAAGTAATGGGCATACATCCTGCTACCCGTCCTAAACGAATTAAATCCATGGCGTAGAACACGAGAACTGGAGCAAATCGAAATTCAATGAAGATGCGGAAGGCCAATAAAACCTCAGGAAATTCCCAATGCCTGTCTCTCAGCGCCATTGCGACCGCCATCGCTATGACCCTTTTCCTGGCTCTGGATGATCAAAAGCCGACACCCGATACCATTCATCGGATTCCAGTGCCCTCAGATTACGCAGCGGGCACGATACAGACGGGTCATAGCACCCTGATTGATCGAAAAGTTTAGGCGATTTTTATCTTTTTACAGAAAGTGACAGCAACTCGTCTATTTATGGCAAGAATTATCCGGTCGCCCACACAGGCGAGAAGGCCAGAAGCCCGGGCCAATTACCAATTTTTGAGAAAACAATAACCACGTCAGCAAAAGATTCAGACCAAAACTCTGCGCACTCGGAGCAAAGATTCCGCGCTGCAGCGAGCCGCACAGAACGTGCCCACGGTTCCAGGAGGAACTCGGAACCTGCTTCTGTTTCCTGGGATAGGATGGAATCGGCAGGTCGACTGGAAGCGGAACTCACCGACAGAAAACTTCGTGCCTGGGAGTTGGCCCAATCGCAAGGATGGTCGCCGGTAGGGACTGTCAGTGAAGATGCGGGCTACGAGTTAATGGCAATCGAAAGCGGATCAGTCTACACCTACGAAACGTCCAACAAGGACGCTGCGATCTCCACGGCAGCAAACGAGGCCATAGCGGGGGCCCCGGTGCCGATCGATGGCGGCACCCAAACAGCGGGAGTGTGGAACCAGGGCGGAGTTCTCTCCACTCATCAGGAATTCGGCGGCCGAGTT
>CAUZEO010000070.1:0-17412 GCA_963578625.1 Kiritimatiellia bacterium
TGCACGGAGCGGCGTGGTACTCCGGGCTCGGCCAGAACGGCCAGAACGGAACGAAGGTCATTTCGCTTTCCGGCGATATTCAACGGCCGGGCAACTACGAGGTGCCGCTTGGGTACCCGCTGCAGACGCTCCTCGAAGAATGGGCCGGCGGAGCGCCGGACGGTCGCACCATCCAGGCGGTGACGATGGCCGGACTTTCCGGCGGGTTCATCGGTGGCGATGACCTGGACGTAACCCTCGATGAGCCGTCGGTTCGTGGAAAGGGGTCGATGCTGGGCGCCGCCGGCATCATCGTTTTCGATGACCGCCGCGACATGGTGGAAATGGCTCATGAAGCGATGGAGTTCTTCGCCGATGAATCATGTGGAAAGTGTTTTCCCTGCCGCATCGGCACCCAGCGGCTGAAAGAACGATTGAACGGAAAGGCATCATGCGCCAACTTGGCGGCGTGGAACGAAGAAATTCAGGACATCGGCGATGTCATGCGCGCGACCAGCGCCTGTGGCCTCGGCATGGCCGCGCCGTTGATCACCGACAGCCTGGTCAAGTATTTTCCCAATCAGGTTGAAAAAAGGTGGAAAATCAAATAGAACATAGTGGGCATATGCTTTATGTGAAAATTAGGATGATCGTAGCACGACCGTGTGAATTATGCTTCTGACGAGATCCAAAGTCGACACGCGCACGATGACGCTGGACGGGAAGGACGTCCCCTTCCAGGACGGCGAAACGATTTACGACGTCGCGCTGCGGCACCGGAAAGACATTCCCACGCTGTGCTACGATCCGCGGCTTGAACCGTTTGGCGGATGCCGTCTTTGCGTGGTGCGGGTGGAAGGCGTTCGAAATCCGGTCGCCTCCTGCACCACCAAGGCCACCGAAGGCATGGTTGTGCATACGTCGCCGAGCGACATCGAGAAATACCGGAAAACGCTCCTCGAACTCGTGGTCTCCGAAAACAGGCAACTCGAAGTAGATCCGCTGAGCGGGTTTGCCTCGCAGGAGTTGACCGCGCTGGTCGACAAGTACGAGGCTCGGACGAAGCGATTCAAAGGCAAGCAATCGGGCACGTCCAATACGGACGACGACAACCCGTTCATCCTCCGCGATTACGATCAGTGCATCTCCTGCTACCGCTGTGTGCGGGTATGTGCGGAGCAGGAAGGCGACCACGCCATCAACGTGCTGGGCCGCGGCTTCGGCACCCAGATCATCACCGAGTTCAACGGCAGCCTGCGCGACTCCGCCTGCACCTTCTGCGGCCAGTGCGTACAGACCTGCCCCACCGGCGCGCTCGGCGACAAGAAGGCATTGCGCAACAAGGAGGTGCCGGGAACGACAAAGAAGACCCGGACCATCTGCCCCTACTGCGGGGTCGGCTGCTCGGTGGACATCCTGACCAAGGAAGACAAAATCGTCGGCTTGCTGCCCGCGATGGACGGACCCGCCAACAAGGGGGCACTCTGCGTCAAAGGCCAGTTCGCCTACGATTTCGTGCAGCACGAGGAAAGGCTGAAGACGCCCCTGGTGCGTGGTGAAGACGGAAAATTGCACGAGGCAACCTGGGACGATGCCCTCGATCGCGCCGCCGCAGGATTTGCCCGGGCGCGGGACCGGCACGGCCGTCACAGCGTGTACGGCGTGGCTTCCGGCCGCGCGCCGTCCGAAGCCGCCTACACCATGGGCAAATTCATCCGCGCGAGTTTTGGCACGAACTACATCGACAATTGCAGCCGTGCTTGACACGCGCCGACGGTGGCCGGTCTGGCCGCCACGATCGGCAGAGGAGCTATGTCCAATCCTCTTGCCGACATGGACAAGCCGGACGTTTTTTTCTGCATCGGAACCAACATGACCGAGTGTCATCCGGTGGCGGCCACCGGAATCAAGAAAGCGTTGGCGAGGGGCGCGAAAATGATCGTGGCGGATCCGCGCAAGATCCCGCTGGCCCGCATGGCCGACCTGTATCTACCCATCCGCGTCGGGTCCGATGTGGCACTGCTTCTCGCGATGGCCCACGTCATTGAGCGGGACGGGTTGCTTGACCAGGAATTCATCAAAGAGCGTACAACGGAGAATGAAGAGTTCCTGGCGCACATACGAACGTTTACGCCGGAGTGGGCGGAAACGATCACCGGTGTGCCGGCGCGCGACATCGAAACCGCGGCCCGGTGGTACGGAGCCGCGGAGCGCGGCGCGATCTATTACACGCTCGGCATCACCGAGCACATCTGTGGCGTGGACAATGTGCAGAGCCTCTGCAACCTGGCCCTGATGACCGGAAACATCGGTCGAGAGGGAACGGGAGTGAATCCGATGCGCGGGCAGAACAACATCCAGGGAGCCGGAGACTCCGGCGCGGTTCCGACGAACTTTCCCGGGTTCCAACCCTGCGCCGATCCGGAAAACGCCAGGCTCTTTTCCGAACGATACGGGCGCGAGATCGACGCGGAGAAAGGGATCACCAAGGTCACCGCGCTGGACCGGTGCGGCGACACAATTCGCGCGATGCTGATCGACGGCGAGAACACGGTGGTATCGGATCCAGACCGGAAACACTGCGAACACGCGCTGAAGAGTCTCGACCACCTCGTCGTCATCGATATTTTCCTCACCGAAACCGCTGAAATGGCGGACATCGTGTTCCCCGCAACGTCCTGGGGAGAAACCGAGGGAGTCTGCGTCAATACCGAGCGGCGGGTTCAGCGGCTGCGCGCCGCGGTGCCGCCCCCCGGCGACGCGAAGCCGGACTGGTGGATTGTGTCTCAGATCGCGACACGCCTCGGAACACCGGGATTCGAATTCGAATCCGCCAAAGAAGTGTTCAACGAAATCTGTAGCGTCGCCCCCATTTACAAGGGTCTCGACTGGGACCGCATCGAATACGGGGAGTACCTGTGGCCGGTTCCCGAAAAAGACCACCCGGGAACGCCGGTGCTGCACCAAGGCGAGTTCAAAAACGGCCGCGGCGTTTTCAAGGTGATTGGATACCGGGATCCGGCCGAGGTCATCGACGACGAGTATCCCGTTTGGCTGACCACCGGCAGGCGGCTGTCATCCTACCACACCCGAACCCAGACCGGCCGCTCGGCCGGCATTGAATACTTGCTGCCGGAAGAAACACTCGAGGTACATCCGGATGACGTGACGGCGTGGGGACTGGAGGACGGCGCAACCTGCCGCATGGCGAGTCGGCGGGGAGAAATCGAAATCAAAGTGCGGGCAACGGATCAGTCTCCGCCCGGCACGGTGTTCTGCAGCTTCAGTTTCAGTGACACGCCGGTGAACGTCCTCACCGGTTCGGGGTACGACCCGGTGACGGAGACGGCGGAGCTCAAAGTCTGTGCGGTCCGGCTTGAAGTGATCTCGGACGGTTCTTGATTCCGGGATCAGGCACAGCGGAAGCGGTATCCCGCGTGTCATCGGAATACCGCTTCCTGGAGAGGACAACTGCCTGCAGTCATGTGAGCGATAATGGAGGAACAGAGCACGGAACATGGACTGTCGGCAGCGCTCGCAACTGACTAAAAACATACGCCCAAAACCTGCGCCTGTTAAACGGCCGGAAACGGGACCCGATCGGGGAAAGGACTCCTTAACCCGCTTCTCTCACACTTTTTCTACTACGACCGCAGATCACTCCACGCTCTCGCCACGAAAAAGCGTGAGAGAAGCGGGTTAAGCCCGGGAATTCCGGGAAACAAGGCCCCCTTTATCTGCGAAAATCCGCGGTTTCTCTTTGAATTCATCGCCGGCCCGGGATTGGCTTGACTCGCCCGAGATCCATACTACTGTATAAATCTTCAGTATTTTGTTCGACATTCGATATTGAGCATTCGATGTTGCGGAGATCGGGCTAGAGAAAGGGAGAAAAAGCAGATGAACACGAAATCGACCCCATACGATTTGGAAAACCGGTTAATTTATTTCGCCGTTTCCGTAATAGACGTAGTCGAAGTACTTCCATCGACAAAAGCAGGCAATCACATCGGCAACCAGTTGATCCGGCGCGGCACGTCTCCCGCACCCAATTATGGAGAGGCACAAAGTGCTGAGTCACGAAGGGATTTTATTCACAAGATCAAAATCATCCTCAAAGAACTCAAAGAAACACGCATCTGGCTCAGAATAATTCTGCGCAAAAAACTACTCAATCCGCACGATTCCGTCGTCATGACACTGACCGAATGCGAAGAGCTGATTCGGATCTTCGCAAAGAGCGAAAGAACAGCGGAATCCAATGCTGTACGGGAAAAGCCACGCGAAGCTAATCCTTCGACATCCTATATTGAGCATTCGATATCCGCCATTTCCGATGCCCGGCAGGCTCCTCCGGGTGGCGAAAACCGGAAAATATCCAATGTCGAATATTCAATGTCGAAGTTCCAAGTTCGGGGAGATTGCCAGTGAAAAAACTGACCAGGCGGCAGGGACAGGTATTATCTTATATTGAGCGTTGTCAGCGGGATCGGGGAGAGACGCCGACGCTTCGTGAAATTGCGGATCACTTTGGATTCAGCAGTGTGACGGCGGCGCGCGATCATGTTCAGGCGCTTTGCAAGAAAGGGGTGCTGAAGCAGCGGCCCGGACGGGCGCGGGCATTGCAGGTGCAGACGCCGCTGCGGAAAATGCGTGGACGGGTCCGGGACATCCCGATTTACGGCAACATTCCGGCCGGACTTCCGGACGACCGGACACAGGAACCGGAGGGATGCATTTCCGTCGACGTGGAGACGCTGGGCATCCGCCCGACCGCCCGCACGTTCGCGCTGCGGATCCACGGAGATTCCATGATCGGGAAGCATATTCTCGACGGCGACTGCGTGATCTGCGAGCACGGCGTCGTCCCCAAAAGCGGCGACGTCGTGGCGGCGCTGATCGATAACGAAAGCACGTTAAAAACATTCCTCCTCCGCGGCCGCAAGCCGTACCTCCGCGCGGAAAACCCAAAATACCCAAAACTAATCCCCGCCACCGAACTCGTAATCCAAGGCATCGTGGTCGGCGTGATACGGAAATACTAATAAATCAAAATACGGATTTTGAACAGAAGGCAACGAAGAGAACGAAGGAAGGATTTATTGACGCACCAGGATTACACCAAAGCGGACAATTGGAACGGGAAGGTGATTGGTGCGGCGATTGAAGTTCACAGGGATAAAGGGCCGGGCCTCATTGAATCAATCTATGGAAAATGCCTGATGCGGGAACTGGAACGGCAACGCATTCCCGCGCGGAATGCCAGATCGTTGTACCGGTCGAATACAAGGGATACGTATTCGAGGAACCGTTAAAGCTTGATCTATGGGTAGACCAATGTCTGCTGCTCGAACTCAAGGCCGTTGAAAAAGTTCTTCCAGTACACAAGGCACAACGAATGAGCTACATGGAACTACTCAATGCACCGCTGGGTCTCGTGATAAACTTCAACGAACTGACGTCGGCAAAGGGCGTCGCCCGCATGATTCTCCCCGGAGCAAACAACACATAAAAAACTCCTCTTCGTTTTCTTCGTTACCTTCTGTTCAAAAAAGGAGTACAGGGCGTGGCGAAATCCATTATTCATGTCGATGCGGATGCTTTTTTTGCTTCTGTGGAGCAGGCGGCGGATCCCCGGTTGCGGGGGCGGCCGATTGCGGTGGGCGGGGAGAAGCGCGGGGTGATTGCGTCGGCGTCGTACGAAGCACGCGAGTTCGGGATCACCGCCGCGATGCCCAGCGCACGGGCAAAGAAACTCTGCCCCCGCCTCGTCCTGCTGCCGGGTGATTTTGAGAAGTACGAACAGTTTTCCCGCTGGATGTTTTCGTACGCCTACGACTTCACCCCGGATGTTGAGATCAGTTCCATCGACGAGGGATACCTGGATCTCAGCGGGTGCCGTCACGCGCCGCGCCGGGTTGCCGACACCGTTCGCAAGGCGATCTACCAGGCCCTGAAAATCTCGGTCAGCGAAGGAATCGGCAGCAGCAAACTGGTCAGCCAGATCGCCTCCAAGCTCAGGAAGCCCCGCGCCCTCGTCCAGGTGGAACCGGGAGAGGAGAAGCAGTTTCTGCATCCCCTTCCCAACCGCTGGCTCCCCGGAATCGGCCACCATACCGCGGTGCGCATGAATGCCGCGGGGCTTACTCACATCGGACAGATCGCGGCGACCCCCGTCGATTGCCTGGCGTTGCTGGTGGGATCCAGGGCGCCTCTATTGCACGAGTTCGCAAACGGGGTCGACGAGCGGCCGGTGACACCGGCGACCGCCGCCGCCAAGTCCTATGGGAGCCAGCACACGTTTGATGAAGACGTCATCGACGAAGCGCTTGTCGATGCGACCCTGCGCCGCATGGCCGACCGCTTGACGGCGGCCGCGCGGGGCGACGGGCGGATGATTCGCACCGTGACCGTCAAAGTCCGGTACAACGATATGTCCGAACAGCAGCGCAGCGAAAGTCTCGCCGAACCGACCGACCTGGAAACAGACCTGTACGGACGCCTGCGGGCGCTGCTGCGCAGGGCGTGGGAGCGCCGCATCAGCCTCCGCATGGTTTCCCTGAAACTCTCCAATCTCTACGCCGCCTACCCACGGGCGGAACTTGCGCTGGAGGGCCCGACCCGAACCTACGATGCCCGACACCGCCTCGCCAATGTCGTCCAGGAACTCCGGCATTCCTACGGCAACAAAGCAGTGATGCGAGGCCACGATATGCTGCTAACCCCGACAGCAAAACCATGTAAAAACCCCGAGGGCTCCCGTCCCAAATCAAAAATCAAAAATCAAAAATCAAAAATTTCTTCCCCCTTCGTTCCCCTTCGCGTCCACAGCTACTACTCCTTTCTCGACTCTCTTCTTTCCCCGGAAGACATCGTGGCACTGGCGGTGAAATACGAGTGCCCTGCCGTCGCAATGACCGACGCCGGAAACCTTCACGGCGCGGTCCGGTTCGCACAAGCGGCCCAGGCCGCGGGGATTCGTCCCGTCATCGGCGCCGAGATTGAGGTCGACCGGACGACCGTTCTTCTCTACGCGCGGGACCACAAGGGGTACACGAACCTGTGCCGGATTTTGAGCGGGCAGGGGCCCGGAAAGCCCGTGCGCCTCTCGCTCCGGGATTTCCGTTTCGACACCGAAGGCCTGATCGCGGTTACCGCCCACGCCACGCTCGCGCCCCACTTCCCGGACGCTTTCTACCCCGCCGTAGCCCTGCCGCCGAGGGCGACGGCGGTTCCCCCGTCCAACACAGTGGCCACACCGGCTATCCGCTATGCCGCCGCGGGAGACCACAAGGATTTTGAAATTATCCAGAGCATCCGGACGCTCACACTCCTCAACCAGTCACACCCGGGAAAACGTCGTGGCGCCTATGGGTTTCCCGATCCGCAATCCCTGCGGGAGCGTTTCAAGGACCATCCGGAGATGATCAATCTCACGCAGGAAATTGCCGGCCGGTGTGATTTCAGTTTTGAATTTGGGAAAATGCAGATTCCGCCTTTCCGCGCTCCGCGCGGCATGACCGCGCACGGATTTTTGCGCGAGCTGGTGCTGCGCGGCGTACGGGACCGGTACGGCGCCGGCCATGCGCGGCTCCTGCCCCAGATCGAAGAGGAGTTGGGGATGATCGAAGAGGTCGGGTACGAAGAATACTTCCTCGTGGTCTGGGAACTCCTCCAGGCATGCTGCGGGCGGGGCATCGAGTGGATCACGCGCGGCAGCGCCGCCGATTCACTGGTATGCTACTGCCTCGGCATCAGTGACGTCTGCCCCATTCGTTTCGAACTCGATTTTCGACGATTCCTGAACCGGGAACGCATGCAGTTGAACAAGCTGCCGGACATCGATATCGACTTCGCGCACGACAGGAAAGACGACGTGGTCGATCTGATGTTCAAAAAATACGGATCCGAACACACGGCAACAGTGGGCGGGTTCAGCACGTACCAGTCCCGCAGCGCGCTCGGAGACGTGGCCAAAGTGCTGGGAGTCTCCGAATACCAGGTTCGCCGCGTAACCACCATGATCCCTCACCTGCGGGCGCGTGATCTGGAAGACGCGAGGAATCACGTACAGTGCGGCGACGTGCCGTTCGACGAGGAACCCTTTGCCACCGCGTTCCGGCTTGCCCGTAAATTGGACGGGGTTCCCCGCAACCCCAAGATGCATCCGTGCGGCGTAGTGCTCTCCCGCGACCCGATGGTACATTTGACTCCTACCTTTATCTCGGCCAAGCAGTATCCGACGACCCACCTGGACATGGGCGCGGCCGAAGATATCGGCCTGGTGAAAATAGACATCCTCGCCCAGGGCGGCCTCGCGGTCCTCCGCGACGCCCGAGCCATGCTCCGAGAGCGAGGAATCAACATCGATCTAAAAACCTGCGCGGTGCGAGATGCGGAGGACGGGGAACGGGGGACTGATTTTGAACCACGAAGGGCACGAAGTTTTCGCGAACAGCGGGATGTGTGGATGCAGGAGCACTGGACGCTGAAAGCAAATCCTGCCACCCCCCGCACCTCACAAAAACTTCGTGGTTCAGAATCCCCCGCACCCCGCACCCCGTTCTCGGACCCTTTGATCTGGGACCTGATCTGCTCCGGACAGGCGAGGGCGGTACACCATATCGAAAGCCCGGCGATGATCAGTCTGTGCCGCATGTGCAACGTGCGCGACATTGACACCCTCATTGCGATTGTAAGCGTCATCCGGCCGGGCGCCGCCAACGAGAAAAAGAAGCAACGATTCACGAGGCGATACCAGGGCATCGAACCGGTCACCTATCCCCACCCGTCTCTCGCGTCCTGTCTTCGCACGACCTTCGGAATGATCGTCTATGAAGAGCAGGTGCTGCAGGTCTGTGACGCATTCACGGCCATGTCCCACGGCGACGCCGACCGGCTGCGGCGCGCGCTGAACAAACGCGACTGGGACAAGGTCCGGGAGTCGGGAAAGTTATTCTGGAAATCGGCACGCGCCTGCAGTCACACCGAAGAGGAGATCAAAAAGGTCTGGCTGTTTCTCTGCGGATTCAACGGCTTCTCCTTCTGCAAGGCGCACAGCACGGCATACGGTGTCGAAGCCTACCAGGGCGCGTGGATGAAAACCTACTTTCCCGCCGAATTCATGGCGGCGGTCCTGACCAACGGAAAGGGCTTCTACTCGCCCCTCGTCTACGTTCTGGAATGTCTCCGGTTGGGGATCCGGATGCTGCCGCCGTGCGTCGACGACCCGGGTCCGGGATACCGGGCCCGGAACGGAAACAGGATTCGCGTGCCTCTATCCTCCATTAAGGGCCTCACCGCACAGCTCCCTCTGCGTGCCCTGCGGGAACGCCGGCGCGGCCCCTTTACATCGCTTCGTGATTTTCTGCGCCGGGTGCACCCGACCCGCGAAGAGTCCGAACTCCTGTTGCGCGCGGGCACGTTCGATCCCTTCGCGGAGAAGATCGCCCCGGACCGGGTATGCCGAACCCCGCTCTTCTGGGACATCCAATGGCTCACCGGCGCATACGCCCCGGGCCAGGATTCGCTTTTCGCGGATACCCCGGACCATCCCAAGCCCCCGGTTTCACGGACCGAGCCCACCCGCCTGGAGCGACTCAACGCGGAGGCGGAGCTGCTCGGATTCACCGCCAGCGGCCATCCCCTTGACCGGCATCCCGACATCGCATGGGAAACCTACTGCCCGGTCGTGGAACTCAATCAGCACCTGGGCAAGGAAGTGACCTGTTGCGGCCTGATCGTCATCGACCGCGTGGTCGATCACGACGACGGGGAGCAAATGAAATTCATCACTCTTGCCGACCGGACCGGCCTTGTCGAAACACAGATGTTAAAGAACACCTACAAGAAATTCGGCCTCGCCACTGTCCGCTACCCGGTCCTCGAAGTCACCGCCACCGTCGAACCCTTCGATAACGAAAACGGATTCACGCTCAACATCCACCGCGCCGGCGAACCACGGAAACGGATGAACGAATTTGAACAGAAGGCAACGAAGAAGGAGAATGGTGTGAGGCAACGCGCCAACGACGCATCCTCACCGTAGCCTGAAGGGCTTGCTCAACTCATGGTCATTCCATCATACTCCTGACATGAAAATCGCATTGTTCATCGGCACGGATAAGGCCGGATTCATTTCGCGGAGCAATGGGGCCGGGGATGCGTGGGAGATAGACGGCCCCATGTTCAAAGGCTGAAACGTAACCGCGTCAGCGCAGTGTCCCGACGGAACGTTTCTCGCCGGAAGCTCAAGCTGGGTCTACGGCGCGGCGATTCACAAAAGGAGCGACCTGATCCACTGGACGCAGGTCAACCAGTGCCCATCCTACATCGAAGCATCCGGGCACAAATTGGACCAGATCTGGACACTGGACGCAACCGGCTCGACGTACTACGCTGGCGTATCAGAGGCGGGGCTGTTTCGCAGCACGGATGGCGGCAAAACCTGGCACTCGAAAAACGAAAGCGTTCCGGCAGCGATCGAAGACAAAAACCTCAGGGAAATCGGCTATTGCGTTCACGCGCTGGCTTGACATCCCGACGACGCGGATTGCATCTTCAGACAGGACCACAAGGGGATGTTCCACACCTCGAACGGAGGGGATTCCTGGGAGGCGAGCCAGGGTCTACCGGGTCCACACGCCTACGCGGGGGTTCTGCGCGGTGCCATGGATACCGACCACCTCGACCCCGAAGGCTTTTTACCGCGGCACAAACTTCGGGCGAGGTTTATGCGTCGAACGACAATGGAGATTCCTGGACCGCCCTGCCCTGCCGGCTACCCCGAATCTTCAGCCTTTCCGCATTCGTCCGGGAGGATTGAGTGGCGTCAGTCCAAATCGAACTCCCGCAGGTCATGACTCACATGGCCGACGGTCTCCGTGAATTCTGTGTGGAAGCGAACACCGTCTCCGGGGCCTTCGACGAAATCCGCGCACAACAACCCAAAGTCGCGCTTCACCTTTTTGACGAATCCCGGCGTCTTCGTCCCCACGTACTCTGTTTTATCAACGACACCAATTCTCGATGGCTTGATATCGAGACGCACGCACTCGGCGACGGCGACCAATTGATCTTCATGCAGGCGGTTAGTGGAAGGTGAGGGGAATTTTGAATCTCGGATTTTTGATTGGGGATTGGGGGATTCGGGCTTGAACACTGAATATCGAAGTATAAATTGAGCTACTCCGCTTCGATAGCTTAACGAACCCACAATGTATGAATAAGTGCATGTTAGTATCGGCTTTTTGCCTGTTGGGGGCGACGCTTGCAGAGGCCGTGGAACTGCGACTTGATGAGGCGGTGGAACTTCCACGTGCCGGAATTCGATTTACACCGTTTCAAGAGATCCCCTTGCTGCCGAAACCATCGCCGGACACGTACACGTTCACTGATCCGCGTACGAACGACCGGATCGAAGCGTTTCTTTCCTCCCAGGCCTGGAAACTGGATCAGACCCGGGCATTATTCACAAACGAGCTTGGTCGTGTCACGGTGGCGATGATGTCGGTGCCAAACAGGCTGGAACTGGAAGAGATCAGCAGTGGCTACGTGACCGAGGCTGCGTACCGCCAGGCCGCGGACGTCTGGAACCCTTCCTGGACAGAGGAGACGATTACCGACTGGATCGAAGCATTCTGTGGCGAAGTCGTCACCGGGCATCGCCAAGTGGCCAAGAAATATGCTCTTCCCTACCCCTGCCGAGTGTATTCGTTTCGTGCGGACGGATACCACAGAGCCTTTCTGATGAAAATCAGCTCGCAAACAACCAGTTGGTTCATGGTTTTCCAGTTCGAATTTCAACGCCCGGAAGCCATCGGAAACCTGGATGTCTCTATCTTGCGATGGTTGCGAAGTGTTTCAACGAGCACAACCAGGACTTCATCGAAGACCGCAAATATGCGCCACCAGAATTTCTCGGCCCTGGCGCAGGACGCGAATCAGACCGAAAGCTTTCGTCGCACGAAACGGCGAGTCATCGACAACATCAATGCGTTGGATGACTGGTGGTACGTGGAGATGCCTCACTACGTTCTTGTCTCGAACTTGAAGAAATCCAACAAGGGCCTGGTTGATCGCATTCAGAAGGATATCGAAATATTGCGTAGTGCCTTTGAGCTGTTCTATCCGCCGGTAAAACCGATTGAGGAAGTCAGCGTGATCCGGGTCTTCAACAGCCGGGAGGAATACCTGACCTATGTCGGAGCAGAGTACGAGTGGACGATCGGTTTATGGATGCCATCCAGGAAGGAGCTTGTAATTTCCCCGACCGGATCGGGAGGCCGCGGCAGAAAGAAGGAGATTCTCGACACGGCGTATCACGAAGCGTTCCATCAGTACATTTTCTATGCGCTGGATCAGACGGCGATCCCAATGTGGTTGAATGAAGGGCAGGCGTGCCTGTTCGAGGCCACACGATTCAGCGCCGCAAAGAAATTCATTACCATTGATGAAAACGACGGCAAGCTTACGTACATGGAGTATGGCCGGCAGTTTGGAGAACACGTGGACGTGATCGACATGATGTTTCTTCCCCGCAAAGAGTTTTATGGCACGGCCGAGCTCATGAGCGAAGACGAAGCGATGAGACGGAGAGGCCTGCACTACGCCACTGCCTGGGCATTCGCATATTTTCTGCGAAAAGGCGCGCCCGCGATCCACCCGGACGAGAAATACTCATTGATCTGTACCCGTATCGTGGAATACCTCCGCGAGAATCCGCAGGATTTCGATGGCGCGGCGGAATTCGCGCTGGAGGGTATTGACCGCAAGGCATTGCGCCGCGACTTCAATCGCTTCTGGACTCAGGGCGGTTCACGCAGCAAGGCAAAGCGATATCACCTGTTCGATCCGGCGCGGAAATGAGGTGTTCGGGATGAAACCCAAAATCTTTCACCCTAATCTTTCACCCCGCCATTTCAATACGGTCGAGTACTACAGGATCTGGGAAACAGAGCTAATTGGGAGAAAGATTAGGAGGAAAGCGTGTGGGGGATATGAGGTGTAGGCGTACGGATTCCCCCAAAGACCGAACTAGAACTCCATGCTCCCCGGCGTCCTCGGAAACGGGATCACATCGCGGATGTTTGCCATGCCGGTGGCGAACTGAATGGTTCGTTCGAAGCCGAGGCCGAAACCGGCATGAGGAACCGTGCCGTATTTTCGAAGGTCGAGGTACCACCAGTACTCCTGTTCCGGCAGTCCGGCTTCGCTCATTCGCTCACGGAGGATATCGCTTCGCTCTTCACGCTGCGCACCGCCAATGATCTCCCCGATTCTTGGAACCAGCACATCCATCGCGGCCACGGTCTTGCCGTCGTCATTCTGTCTCATGTAGAAGGCCTTTAGCCCGCGAGGATAATCGGTCACTACGACGGGACGCTGAACATGTTTCTCGGACAAAAAGCGTTCGTGTTCGCTTTGCAGATCGTTTCCCCACTGCACCGGAAACTCGAAGGACTCGCCGCTACGCTCCAGAATTTCAACCGCCTCGGTGTAGGTCAACCGTTCAAAGTCACTGTTTACCACTTGTTCCAGAGTGGCAATCGCCTGCTTTTCAATCCACTGGTTGAAGAAGGCCATATCCTCGGGGCACTCCGCCAGCACTGCGCCGAATATGTACTTAATGTACTCTTCTGCCAGGTTGATGGTTCCATCGAGATCGCAGAAAGCCATTTCGGGTTCGATCATCCAAAATTCCGCCAGGTGCCGCGATGTATTCGAATTTTCGGCCCGGAATGCCGGGCCAAAGGTATAGACGTTTGTCAGCGAGCAGGCGTAGTTTTCCGCGGCAAGTTGCCCACTCACCGTCAAATAGGCGGCGCGTCCGAAAAACTCCGATGCTGAATCGCCGGACTGGGCGGGAGATTCAGCGGAAACCCGAAAGAGAGCTCCGGCTCCCTCACAGTCGCTGGAAGTTATGATCGGGGTGTGAAGATAGAGGAATTCCTTCTCCTGGAAGAATCGGTGCGTCGCTATGGCGAGGCAGTTTCTAACGCGGGCTACGGCGCCGAAAGTATTGGATCGAGGCCGGAGATGCGCCACCTGGCGAAGAAACTCCATCGAATGCCGCTTCTTCTGGAGAGGATAGGTGTCCGGATCTTCCACCCAGCCCAGCACCTCGATCCGCGAGGCGTGAACCTCCACAGTCTGCCCCTTGCCGGGTGATTCCTGCAGCTTTCCATGCACACGGATGCTGCAACCGGTGCCGATCTGGGTGAGTTCCGATTTATAGTTGGCCAGTTCACCGTCGGCGACAACTTGGATTCCCAGAAGGCTTGAGCCGTCATTGAGTTCGATAAAGGAGAATCCGCCCTTCGAATCCCTGCGAGTCCTCACCCAGCCGTGCAGAACCACCTCGGCACCGAAATCCGCCCGCTCGAGCAGGTTTTTTATTCTACATTCGAGTCTCAGGACCTCCATAAAAGCGACCTCCTACTTTAGAAAAACAAACACAAGATCCTACATTGCAGACGTTTACGCAATACATCTTCCGGGCGTGCCCTGATAAAGATTCTCTATCATGTTGCTTTACAATGCTAATCCCACTCCTGTATATTCCCGCCGAACCAGAAGGTAAGAAAGAGAAACAAGCAAGAAAGAAGGACAGACGGGTCCTGACGAGGAATATGGAATCCACAGTAAAGGAGTCGATCAAGCAAGAGTACCGGATTCATGAACGTGATACCGGCTCTGCTGAAGTACAGGTTGCGCTGTTGACCCAGCGGATTAAGCATCTCACGGGTCACCTGCAGACGCATTCCAAGGATCACAGCTCACGCAGAGGATTGATCATAATGGTCAGCCGCCGCCGCAAGCTGCTCGACTACTTGAACAGCACGGATTCCAAACGATATCGCGCCCTGATCGAGCGCCTCGAGTTACGGCGCTGATCCCGGGTCGTCTCCCACCTGATATAACAAAGCAAGTAGCGCATCCCCGACGTCGAGACGCCGTATTTTCACGGAGTCAACGCGGCGCCGGACTACGTGGAAAATATTCCCCTAAGGTACCCGTCCTCTAAGAAAGGAAATCATGCTCGGAACTACATCCGTTACTATTGAAATCGGCGAAAAAACCATCACTCTGGAAACGGGACTGCTCGCGAAGCAAGCGTCCGGATCCGTGATTATCCGCACCGGAGACAATGTTCTCCTCTCGGCCACCACGATCAGCAAATCCCCTCGCGAAGGAATCGACTGGTTCCCTCTTCAAGTTGAATACCGCGAAAAGTTCTATGCGACAGGACGTTTTCCAGGCGGATTTTTCAAACGGGAATCGCGACCCGGTGAATTCGAGATTCTAACTGCGCGCGCCACGGACCGCCCGCTTCGGCCCCTCTTTCCTGAAGGGTTTTGCAACGACGTCCAGATTTTCAATCAGCTATTAAGCGCCGACGGCGAAGAGATAGTCGATATTTTGAATATCAACGGGGCCAGCGCCTCGCTGGTGCTCTCTGACGCACCCTTTCAGGGTCCCATCGGCGCGGTTCGCATTGGCCGCGTCGAAGGCGAGTTCGTCATCAATCCCTCACACGAGCAGATGGAGACCAGCGATCTGAATCTCACCTATGTGGGAACGCGCGATCTCCCCGCCATGATCGAAGGTGATGCGCAGGAGATCAGCGAAGCCGATATGCTGGCGGCCATGAAATTGGCGCACGAAGCGGTTGTGAAACTGGTGGATGCGCAATTGGAACTCCGCAGCAAGGCAGGGAAGCCGGAAAAGGTAATCGAACTCCCTGAGTCTGATGATTCACTATACGAACGCGCGAAGGCCGAAATCGGCACCACAATGCGGGAAGCTCTCAGCATTGTTCCCAAGGGGGAACGCGAAACCCGCGTGCATGCGGTCAAGGATGGGTGGACCGCGAAGCTTCTGGAAGAAGACGAGAACTTAAACAAGAAATCGCTGATCGGCGTGTACGACAGGCTGGAAATCGAGATCGTCCGCAAAAACGTTCTGGAGAACAAGCAGCGTATTGACGGTCGCGCCTTCGACGAGATTCGACCCCTTTCGGGAGCAGTTAGCGTGCTTCCGCGGACCCACGGTTCATCCGTATTCACCCGCGGGGAAACGCAGTCATTGGCCACGGTTACGCTGGGAACGCTTTCCGACGCGCAAAAGATGGACGCGATCGCCGGAGGGCCGGATTCGAAGCGCTTCATGCTTCACTACAATTTCCCGCCGTTCAGTGTAGGGGAAGCCGGCCGGATCATGGGCCCGGGCCGCCGCGAAGTGGGTCACGGGAACCTGGCGGAACGCAGCCTGCGGCCAATCATGCCGGAAGATTACGCATACACGGTGCGTGTCGTATCCGAAATTCTCGAATCGAACGGCTCCAGTTCAATGGCCTCCATCTGTGCGGGCACATTGGCCCTCATGGACGCAGGCGTACCCATCACGAAGCCGGTGGCCGGCATCTCGATCGGACTGTTTACCGATGAGAACGGCAACGGTGAACTTGTGGCCGACATCCTTGGAACGGAAGACCATTGCGGGGACATGGACTGGAAAGTCGCGGGCACCCGGGATGGGATCACTGGATTCCAGGTCGACTTGAAATTGCACGGATTGAAATGGGAGTTCGTGGAAAGAGCCTTCGAAATGGCACGGCAGGCACGCTACAAGATTCTGGATGCGATGGCCGAGGTCCTCGAGGCGCCGCGGCCTGATGTTGCGGACCACGCACCGCGCATTGAGGATCTGCAGATTCCGCCGGATAAGATCGGCGCGCTGATTGGCCCAGGCGGTAAGAACATTCGCGGGATTACGGAAACCTACGACGTCCAGATCGACGTCGAAGAGGACGGCAAGGTACATGTCTTCGGCTTGGACCGCGAAAAAATGGATGCGGCCGTAAAAGAGATCACCATGCTCACCGCGGAAGCCGAGGTTGGAAAGCTTTATCAAGGCACCGTCCGAAGCATCAAAGATTTCGGCGCCTTCGTGGAGATCATTCCCGGCAAAGACGGCCTCGTTCACATCAGCGAACTTGCCGACTTCCGTGTAGGATCCGTAGAGGACATCTGCAAGGAAGGCGACCTGATGTGGGTGAAGTGCCTCGACGTAGACGAGACCGGACGCATTCGCCTGAGCCGTCGTGCGGCCCTCGCCGACAAAGATGAAGAGGACGACAAGAAGCCCAGTGGCGCCGAAGCGCAATCATCGGACCGTGGCGGTGACCGAAGAGGCGGCGGCGGAGATCGAAGAGGCGGCGGCGGTGGCCGCGGTGGCGACAGGCGGGCAAACTGAGACCGGGAACAAGCGCCGCGGTAGTGGAGGTGGAGGTCGGGATTCGGGATTCGGGATTTAAGATTCGAGTCTGGCCAGCAAACCCTCTTCACTTTGGCCATAATCTCATGTAGCATTGGGGGCTTGAGTTCGGTAATGCCAGCTTAGCTCAGTTGGTAGAGCAAGTGATTTGTAATC
>CAUZEO010000071.1:0-17164 GCA_963578625.1 Kiritimatiellia bacterium
AGGGAATGCGCATGGCCCCGGAACCCGGGGACATAGAGATCGCACTCCGGGGCGACGTTCGGGAGTTCGACAAAACGGGCAACTACTACGTTTACGATGGCGAAATCGTTTCCCGGATCTCTCGCACTGGAGATGGGAAAGTCGTGGCCAGCCGGACCTTCTCTGACCGCGGCGAGCGGGGATTGGGTCAACAGGCCGCGTTGGATGCCGTCAGCGGCCAGTTGGCGGACCAGGTGGTTCCCTGGACCCACGAGTCCATCACTTCGCATTCCACGGGCCTGGGCGTGGAAGACATTACCGTGACGCGGGTTTGGTACAGCGGCGACAAGCCGGAGTATTCGGGATTGTTTACCGACACCGTCTCCAGCCTGCGAGGCGTGATTTCCTGCACACTGTCCGAAGAAAACCGCGCCGAGCGATCGATGACGTTTCGCACGGTATACATCCGGGACGCTTTCCCTGAGGGATTGTTGAATAGAGTCCTGTCCACCCCTTCCCTGAAACTGAAGGCCGCAAAGTAGCGGCGAGGAGATAAGTATGAAACTGCATATTGGATTGATGACGGCCGCGGCTGTTTTGACCCTGGGGCAGATCGCCCCGGCGGCGGCTTTTTCCGGAGACATTGCCCAGGCGTTACAAGCCACGGTCAGCGAGGTCGAGAACGCGCTGTCGTCCAGCGGACTGCCCGCACGGGAGCCGATTTCTCTGCTTTTGCTGTCCGGAGACCGGGACCGCTATGTCGAAGGGCTTTTGAAGAACGCGGTGACGGCCGCTGGTCTTACCTATGTCGAGGGGACGAGCGATCCGGTTTGGGACGAAATTCTTCGTCAGGTTGAGTGGGACGAGCGCAAGGAAGACATCCTCGATCCGGCAACCCTGACCGCGTTCGGACGCCTGAAGGCAACCCGACTGCTTCTTTACGGCACGGTTCGAAGTGCATCCAAGGAAGGAAATCGGATTTACGTGGAGTTGGAATTGCACGTCAGTTCGATCGAGACCAAGCAGCATCTTTGGGGCCGGACGTTCGCCCGGCGCACCTACGTGGCCGACAGGATGCGGGGAATTGTGGCTTTGGACGAACCGGTGCGGGCACTTTTGCGCGCGACCATGGATGCCGGTGTCTCTTCATTGCGCTCAGCCCCTAAGCTGGGTGACGTGCGAAGCGTGGCCGTTTTGCCGTTGGGCGGAGACATCGACCGGTATGTGACGGGACTCGCGCAAGACATGCTCTCGGAGACCGATTTGTATCCCAAGGAACTGGATGTTCCTACTCTGGCCGAGGCCCGCGCCCTTCTCCAGGACCAACCGGAGAAGGCAGATGCGGTGCTCTACGGCGCGGTGCGCGATCTGTCCGAAACCATGGAGAGTGAGACTTTTGATGAGACGGTCTACAAGGTCTCCGCCGAGGTCCAATTGCGAATTCAGTCGGTGATGACCGGGGATGTGCTCTGGAGCGAGACACTCGCGAAGACCGAAATGCGAAGTGAATCCAAGGATGTGGGCTGGGATCTCTGGATCTGGGCAAAAGACAATCCCACCGTTGCGGTTATAGCGGCGGGCGTGGTTGTCGTCGTTTTTGGGGCGAGGGCACTTTTTAAAGCGGCCCAGCGCCCTCGATAGTCTATAAAGATCTACATGGATCGCTGTTGCATATGCGACCGGGAACTACCCAATCGGCACGCGGTAGAAGGTGAGTGTGAAGAAGAAGACTGCCGGAAGGTCTTTTGTTCGCTACACTGGAGGCGAAGTAATCGCAAGTGCCGGAAGCATGGATTTGAAGCGAACGAGCCTGAACCGCCGGAGGAGGAGAAGATGAACGAAGGTGTTGCCGACAAACCCGTCCCGCCCGAGCGGGCGAAGCGGGCGATGAAAGAGACCCTCGGGCTGGTGAAGAAACTCGGCGTCGGGGCCGCCGCCCTGCTACGCCGACTCAAGAAGGATCGTTCTCCCGCGGCCATGATCGAGACACTGGACCAGAGCCTCGCCGAGAATCGCGCCCGGCGCGAGCGGGCCTCCGGAAAGATCGAATCGCTCCACGGCGAAATTGTGGCAGGAAAGAAGTCCCTGGCCTCCGCGTCCCCGGCGCGCAAGCGGATCCTCGGGCCGGAACTGAAAAGCAAACTTGCCGAATACAAGGCGACCGAGCGCGAGTTGAACGTCCTGCTGGAAAACGAGCGTACCATCACCCAGGTGAAAGGCCGGTTCAACGAGATTATCGCCTACGACATATCCGGCGTATCCGAATCGCTGATTGATGACGTGATCGACGATATTGAAGATCGGGCACAAGGTGCCGACGCAGTGGCCGATGCGGCCCGCAACCTGGAGCGATCCGGGCGTCGCCAAACCCGAGAATCGGACGAAGAGGATTTCCTCACAGCCCTGGCGGATTTTGACGAGGATGAGCCCGCCTCCGCCTTGTCGGATGAATTGGCGGGATTCGATGAAGATGAATCTTCACCGCAGGCGGAACCGGATCGCAACGGCGAGAAGAAGAAAGAAGGCGAGGGGGCTTGAGTATGAAATGGCTTTTCAGCAAACGAGAGCGACAGAAGCGGGCGCGGCGAAGCCGGCGGCGGGCGTTTCGCGAGGCGGAAAACCGGATCGAGGACGTGAAAGAACGTATTCGAACCATGGAACGCGATTCTACCAAGGAGTGGGACAAGGCGCGCGATGCATTGAAGGGCGGCCAGGAGGCGGCCGCGCAGCGAGCGTTAAAAAGCTACCGGGCCGGCCAGGTGCTCATGACCAAACTGGAACAGAAACGGTGGGTCTTCGAACAATACCTGACCAAGATGGAGATGGCGCAGAGCGACCACGAATTCGCGCAGACTCTTGAAGGGGTCAACAAGGTCGTAAACATCGACCCGGAAAGGGTGGCCGACGTTTTCGAGGCTTCCCAGGAACTCCTGGGCGAACAACTCGACGCCGACCGATTCTGGGAGCGGCTCTACGAGAAAGAAATGGATGGCGCCACCGGTTCGCTGGAAGACCGAATCCCCAGCATGGAGGAACTATCGGAACAACTCCGCCAGGAAGCTGCGGCGGAAGTCGGCGGAGGCGAGGCCACCGAACGGGTCAGCGCCGAGCTGGACTCACGAATCAAGTCCGGCCAGGAACGGGTGAAGAAACTGCTGGATGACAACAAGCAGTAGGCGTAGATCCGTCAGGCTGTATCCCTGGTTCCATAGGTTTTTGTTTTCTTCAATCGTTGTGGAGGGTCAGTGACTACGCACCTAAAATCGGGTCATGTGCTTGGTCAATACCGGATCATTTTCCTCCTGAATCGACAATGCTATGTCATTCCATCTCACTAAAAAAATTGAACACGAATCCCACTGCGAAGCAGCGATCCGGGCGAAGCGGGGGAAGGATGCCTTATTCCACGCTGCAAAGGCGGCGGAATTCGGCCTGGCACTGGCTACCCAGACCGATGAGGAATTGGCACGCCGTTATGTCGAGGACGCCGAGGCGTGGCTCGACATCGCCGAGCGTGTCAAAGCCAATCCATTGAAAGGCAGTGAACCGAAGGTTGGTCCCAGTTCGAAGGAACCACTAAAATCCGACGGCGATGCCGAATCCTCCACTTCCGCGAGCGAGTGGCTGGTTACGGAAAAACCGGATGTCACTTTCGATGAGATCGCCGGGATGGAAGAGGCGAAGCAGTCGATCCGCGAGATGGTTGTCTATCCGTTGAAGCAGCCGGAGAAGGCGCGGGCGCTGGGGCTCAAGCCCGGCGGCGGCGTGTTGTTGTACGGCCCGCCCGGAAACGGCAAGACACTGCTGGGGAAGGCGATCGCCGGTGAGCTTGACGCCCCGTTCTACTATGCGTCCGGCGCACAAATCCGGTCCAAGTGGCATGGCGAATCCGAGCAGCGCCTTCGGCAGTTGATCCAGGCGGCCAAGTCGCAGCCCATCGCCATCCTGTTCCTGGATGAAGTGGAGGGTCTTCTGCCCAAGCGCAGCGGGCATTCGGTGGTGGACAACCGGATCGTCACGCAGTTTCTTGCCGAGATTGGAGGCTTCGAGGAGAGCGAAAACATCCTGCTCATTCTCGGCGCCACCAATAAGCCGTGGGATATAGACGAAGCGGTCTTTCGCACTGGACGGTTCGACGAGAAAATCTACATCCCGCCTCCCGATACGGAAGCCCGAGCGGGAATCCTGCGAATGCACCTGGACGGCGTCCCCGCAGAGGAGTCTCTCGATGCCGATGCGTGGGCGAAGCGGTTGGAAGGATACACGGGGAGCGACATCGTCGGGATTGTCAACGGAGGCAAACGGGCCGCGCTTCGTCGCAGCGTTTCCGAGAATGCCGAACCGACCCTGACCGGTGCAGATTTGGAGGATGCTGCAAAAACGATTCCGTCGTCCGTGACGGCTCCCATGCTGAAGCAGTATCAGAAATTCCGGGAACAGCGGTTTTCGTGACGGCCGGAACGTTCCCGAACCTCATGGAGCTCAACGGGCTTCTCAAGGCTCTCCTTATGTCTGGTGTGGCCGATGAGGTCATGACGAGATTCGTGAAGAGAGAATCTCAACTTGAAGAGATCCGTTTTTTCGAGCAACTCTTTTTCCCACCGCCCTTGTTCCTCAAGCGCGACAACGGCGGTAACCTGAACCATCATCTGGTCGAAGCGTTGCTCCGTGATCAGTTGGTCATTCCCCTCTAGCCGGCGGGGACACACACGGGACAAGTTGAATATGCATTCGTGAAGCTCAATCCACGTCGAACCAGTCGGTCGATATTCGGGGTGCGGGGGATGCTGAGCTGTTAGAAGAGATGCATCAGGACCTGGATTTCTGATGTATCTAGCCCCTCATTTGGCAGAGAGCATATCGCAGGTTCACTGCAGATCTAATAATACATTCGGATGTATTTATAACCTGGGTCAAAAAGGTCCTGATCTTGATGGAGCGGGTACTTGAATAGGGTCTTACGCAAGGCCTTCTTGATTTCCCGCTCGCCGCCATGGCCCCAAGAATAGGTCAGGAGGGCTATAGAGAGACCAAGAACGGTAGTAACTAGCTCTTTGCGCTCGTTCCCATTGTTCGGCCCAACCTGGTCGACACAGAAGGCAAGTAAGGTTATGCCCCCCCTGCCGCCGCGGATTTGAGTGCCTCCACCTGCTGCCAATAGGGCTGGACGTCGACTACCTGCCCGGACGTCATGGCCTCATCGATGGCGAAACAGGCCACGGCGGACGTCAACCCCTCTTCCAGACCCACGGTGGGCGGTATGCCTTGAAGCATTGACGCCGCAAGCTCTTCGGCCAGGATTTCATCGCCACCCCCGTGCCCGCCGCCTTCGACGGTCACGGTGCTCCCTATCTTCGTGTCCCACCCGATGCGCTGCACTTCGATGACTCCGGTGGTCACATCGGCACGCAACGCACCTTCCGAACCCACGATATACATCCGCCGTTCCACCAGGCCGCCACTGGCATTCAAGTGAAATGAAGCCCGTGCGCCATTGGCGTACTCTAGAATGGAAACCTGGTTGTCGACGATATCCTTGTCGGATGTGAAAGGATTCAAGGTTATCCCCCGGTGATCCAGGGCTTGAAATGCCGCTTTCCCCTCCTTGTTGGGGCCGACCCTCTGTACGTGCCCCTCGTTCTCCGGCACAAAGAAGTTCAAGCCGCCGAATGACGCGACGCGCGTCGCGTGACTGTCCAGCATCCAGTTCGCCAGATCGATATCATGGCAGCACTTCTCGAGAAGAAACGGCCCCGAGTTCTCGCGCAGGCGCCGCCAATCTCCAAAGATGTAGCCGCCAAGATTGAAATCCAGGGTCTCGTTGAAATCCATGCTGACGACGTCGCCGATCACCCCGTCATTGAGAAGCGCCTTCAGCTTTCGATAGTGGGGGGAACGGCGCAGGTTGAAGCCCATGCAGAACATTCTCCCGCTGTTCAACCAGGTCCGGTAGATGGACAGCGCATCGTCCATGGTCGTGGCAAGTGGCTTCTGGCAGAACACATCCTTTCCGGCTTCCAGGGCGGCTACGGCGTGGTCTTTGTGGAAGCAATTCCACGAGGCGATCATGACCCACTGAATGTCCGGGTCATTGACCATCGCGTCCAGGTCCTCGTACACGGTAGCGTCCGGGTTGGCGCTATCAAGTGCGTGGCGAATCGACCGCGGGTCGGGATCGTGCAGGGCGCGCACTTCGAGACGCGGGTCCTGGGCCAATAGGTCACGTGCGACATTCATCCCCATGCCGCCGCATCCGATCAGGCCGATGCCAACATTCGTCATAGTCATGTCGTTGCTCCTCTACTTGACTCCATGGTCGCGGTTCCATTGATAGTGGAAAGAGAGAAGTTTGGTGACAAGCGCGGGGTCGCAGCCAGTGATGGTGAGGCCATTGCTGATCGTGTAGGGCAGACTGGAGATCGGGGTGCGGGGGTCTGTCCGCTCATAGACGCTCCTCGAGCGTATGCATTGTCTCACCCGGTGCACCGGGAGGGGTAAGAGATCCTTGTCCCATCACATCCATTCCCATGAACATCCACAGTGTGGCTACAAAGCCAGTTAGTATACGTGCAGGGTTCTTCATTGTTTCATCCTCCACACCCATTCTGATGGACCTAGAGGGCATTGGAAAGGCGTTTTTAGGTTGAATTACGCGAAAAGCTCCCCGCCCGCGCCGGACGGGGACAACGACGCTGAACTTGACTCACCCGGTCCTGTTTTGTCATGCTTCGGCCACGAAGGCACCCTTTGAGGCCGGCGCGCAACGCGTGCGTGTCCGTGCCGCCTGAAAAGCGATTTCCTATCAATTAGACAAGGAGAAAGATGACATGAGGCGATTTTCCGCACTGGCGGTTCTGTTCTGGCTGGTGACCGCGTCACATGCCGAGACCTACACGGTGTGCAGCAGTGGGTGTGATTACACGTCCATCAACGCTGCGATCGACGCCGCCGGCGATGGCGACGTGATCGAGCTCCTTGCGGAGACCTACCAGGAAGGTTCCGAGATCAACACCGACGGCAAGGCGATCACCCTTCGGGGTGCCCTCGACAAGGGCGGGGCGCCGGCCAGCATCCTGGACGGCGCCGGAAGCCACAGGGTTCTCCTCTGCACATCCGGCGAAACGAGCGCCACGCAGTTTGAGAACCTCCAGGTCAGAAACGGCTTCGCAGAGGAAGGTGGCGGCCTTCGGTGTTCCATGAGCAGCCCAACGCTCTCCAACTGCGTGTTTCTTGTCAATCGGGCAAAGTATGGTGGCGCGTTGTCGTTTATGGATGGATGCGATTCCACCGTGATCGGTTGTCGGTTTGAAGGCAACTCCGGGATCAACGATGCCGGGGTGGTGTACGTACGGGATTCGGTTGTGTCCTTCTCCGACTGCGTATGCACGGGCAACATCGCCAAGTACGGCGGGGTGCTTTACGGACCCGGCAGCACCTCCTGGATCAACTGCGAGTTCACCGCAAACATCGCCTTCGATTACGGCGGAGCGTTGTATGCGTATGGCGATGGCCTCACCGTCACCGATTGTCGATTTGTCGGCAACACCTCCGACAACGGCGGGGCAATCTACGCGAAGGCCGATGAGGTGACCATCGTGCGGTGTGCATTCGAGGGCAACCAGGCAATTAAGGGCGGGGCACTCTACTACAGCAAATCCGAGGGGGTGGGGATCATCGATCAATGCACCTTCCGCAACAACGTGGGGGCTGAGGATGGCGCCATTCGCATCTACGGTGCGCCAACCGTTTCGGACTGCACCATCTTCGGCAACCAGGGGCCGCTCGGGGCGGGAATGGCCGTCGTGTCAACCTTGCACGCACCCAGTCTTTCGGGGACGACGATCTGCGGCAACTATCCGGACCAGGTCGATGGGGACTGGCAGGACATCGGGTCAAACTGTGTGCAGGACGCCTGCGATGCGTGCAGCCTTAGTGTCGCCGTTCCCGTCGAACCTTCGGTCGATGTGCTGGTCGAGGACACGTTTGCCACGGAGTTTGTCAGCAAAGCGGGTATTACCTATGAACTGGAGAGCACGCCCGATCTGGTGTCGTCAAACTTCAGCGGCACCGGCGCTTTCGTCATCGGCACCGGCACGAACATGGTCCTGTTCGATCCGACCGGGTTTTCCGACACAAAGCATTACCGAGTGGCGATAAAGTGACCCCTTTCTCTTCGAGTCTCTCAGCAACCAACTTATCGTACCGCTCACCTCCCCGCCTCCCGGAGGTAGGCGGCTACTTTGGTGGCGTCTGCGACGCATCGCATGGCCTGCATTCTCGGGGTCTCAAGCCGGAGTATGGTTGAGCGACCTTGTTTCTCTCCTGCCGGATTGGTGAATTCTTGATTTGTGGCGTGAAAACAAACGACCATCCCCGGCGAACCGTCCCGCCTCCCGTCTCCATGTCGCGGGCACGGCGTTGGCGCGCCTTTACCCTCATTGAGTTGCTGGTCGTCATCGCCATCATCTCCATTCTGGCCGCCCTGCTGGTTCCGGCTGTCAAGAAAGCGCAGTTCGCGGCTCTGAACGCGCTGTGCATTTCGAACATGCGGCAGATCGGGGTGGGCATGTCGGTGTACATGAACGACCACAATATGTACTTTCCGATCGCCTCCGAATCGCCCTACAACTTTTCGGTCCATGGCCCCCGCACGTTGCCCCTGATCATGCACGATGAGGACTACCTCAACGTCAAACGGCAGGGCACGGTCTGGCGCTGTCCGCTGGACCGAAGACCCGAGGAGCCGCACCGCCTGGCCTACTACTACTATTACGGGGGCCCGGGAAACCCGTTGGACGCGCCCATCTCCGGAATGCACGGCAGCTATTCGGTCAACGGGGCGTTCCGCTTCTGGTCCGACCGTTCTCCCACGTCCTACCTCCAGGGTCCCAGCGGGAGCTGGAACCTGATCGAGCGGCCCCTGGACGCCGCGGTCGCCCCGACCGAAACCGTCTGGTTTCACGATTCGGGCCTGTACTGGTGGCTGAGCGACAACTCGCCCTGGACGCTGTTTTATTTTTACGGAACCCTGCAGTACTACATCAACGATCCGGCCGCCGCGAGTTGGGACAACCCACACGCGCAGTTCCGGCGGCACAACCCGGACATCTGGCCCGACCCTGCCAACCTGGAGAACGTCGGCCCCTATGGAAATATGTGCTTCATCGACGGGCACGTCGAAACCGGCATCGATTTCTTCGACACGTTTTCCATCTATACCAGCGACCACATGAACGACCCGTTGGCCCTCAGGTGGTGGAGCATGACCGGGCAGTGAATGGCCGGCGGATCGAGCCGCCGACCCAAAAGGATCAGGTGGTACCTGTCCATCATTGTCCCGATCGTCGTCGATCCCATCGTTGGATCGATCATCGTCCCGATCATTGTCGCTGACAAAGATCAAGACAAGGATCGGGACAAAGATCCGCATCGACAACGATCGAGACAAGAGGGATTGGGGTCGGTGATGAAGTTATAAATTATTAGGCAGGCGCGAAGCTAAACGCGGCGACGAAGTCAGGGCAGCAACAAACAGTTTCTCGGCATTGTCCTTTCGTCGTGCGTAATCGTCAACCCACCCCGCCATAGGAAGTCCTGTCACCCTCTAGATTCGCCCGTCTTCATGAAGAAAGGAAGAACGGGGTCATTGCCTGAACTTTTACCCCACTGCGCCGTTAAGCAGTTGCTCGAAGCGGTCCATAGGCATCTGCATCGACACGTTGATCGCCTGCATACGATACGGATTGGTCTCCCACGTGTTCTAAGCATACGGACGGTCATCACAAAGCCAGTGGCGCGCCGTCCGGTCCTTGAATTATGTGCGGTACAAAGGAATGGGTCGCCGTATGTGCGCCAATCTCCCAGCCGTGGTCCCGCAGCGTGCCCAGCTGGTCCCAGTCAAGCCAGCCGTAGTGCTGCATGTGCGGACACCGGCCGTCGGCCAGGCGCGAGATGACAAACATTGTCGCTTTGAAGCCGTACTCCTCCATCACCGGTGGCATGTCGTCGAAGCAAAAGGCCGATCAAACCCCTACTCCCAAGATTTGATCGATGACGCCAAACGGCAGGCATCCAGAATCGTTTCTGTCTCTGGACAAACTCCTGTCACTCATTCCGCTTGTGTGGCATCCCTTTGGAAACAGCCGCGGCAGCCACGGGAAAAGGATATTCGAGGGAAAGAATTGTTTATTGAAGGCTCTCGCCATTTACAATGGTACGCGTATGTTTCGTCATTCGAATGAAGATGCTTCCCAATAGGACATCGGCCCTTCTCATACTGCTGGCGGGAGTCCCTTTGCTGGCCTCGCTGAACCGAGCCCATGGCCGTACGGTCAGCCTCGCCTTCACCATTGAACACCGGGCCTCGGAAAGAGCCTTTCAATTCGACCAGCTAGTGCATGCGACCCCGGCCGGTACGCCTTTTCGGATAACGCGGCTTTCATACCTCCTGAGCGAGCCGCGCTTGCAAGGGACAGACGGCACATGGATCGATTTTGCAGACACCTACGCCTTGGTCAATGCGCACGAGACCCCGGGCCAACTCATCCTGGAAAAGGTCCCGGAAGGAACCTATCAAAACATCGAGTGGAAACTCGGAGTGGGGCCAGCATCCAATCACAAAAAGCCCGGCGAATGGGCGGCGGATCACCCGATGAATCCCGCGGTTAACAACCTTCATTGGACGTGGCAGGAGGGCTATATCTTTCTCGCGCTCGAGGGCCGGTTTCGCAATCCGAAAGGGGAACAGCCCGGATATATTTACCACGTGGCAAAAGCGGAGCAACTGCGGACGGTTACCCTGCCCTGCCAGATGGAGTTGGTTGAGGATACGGTGGCCACGGTCCACTTCGAGGTGCCTGACCTATTTGCAAAGCTCGACATGGTGCGGGACGGTTCTTCCACTCATTCGCGTGGGGAGGATGGGTTGGCGTCCCTGCTCGCAAATCAGGCCGCCCAGGCCTTCAGCCTGAGGGGGAATCGCTCGGGAACAGTGCTGGCGAGCAAACACCAGAAGGGCGCGGTGTATCCGCCGGGAACCACCCCGGTAACCCTCGCATTGCCTGCCAAGTTCCCCCAACCCCAACTCCCGCACGACAACCCACTGACCACCGAAGGTACCGCACTCGGCGAAAAGCTTTTCCACGATACCGCGTTATCCAACGGCGAGACACAGAGCTGCTCGAGCTGCCATCGCCCGCAGGTCGCGTTCAGTGATGCCGGGAAGGCGTTCAGCCTTGGCACAGCGGGTGCTCCCGGAAAAATGAATACTATGGCCCTATTTAACCTCGCCTGGCACGATGGGTTCTTCTGGGACGGACGGGCGAAGACACTCCGCGAGCAGGTGCTGCATCCAATCCAGGATCCGCTGGAGATGAACGAGCGACTGGAGAACGTCCAGGCCAAACTGGATACCCCTGCATATCGTGCTTCCTTCGCCCGGGCTTTCGGCTCGCCCGGGGTAACGATCGAGCGTATGGCCCTTGCCCTCGAACAATTCCTGTTAAGCCTCCTTTCCTTCGATGCCAAGTTTGACCGGGCTATGGCGGAGACGGAGACCTACACCCCGGAAGAGCAACTCGGCTTTCAACTCTTTCTCATGGAGCATGATCCGAGTCGCGGATTTAAGGGCGCGGATTGTTTCCATTGTCACGGCGGATACCTGTTTAGCAACCACCGCTACTTCAACAACGGGCTGGATACCGATCCCGTGCCCGGTCGGGCCGCGGTGACAGGTGAAGCAGGGGACCAGGGCAAGTTCAAGGCCCCCTCGCTGCGAAACATTGCCCTGACGGCACCCTACATGCACGACGGGCGCTTTAAAACGCTCGAGGAAGTAATCGAGCATTACGACCACGGTGTGCACCGAAGCCCAACCCTCGACCCCAACCTCGCCAAGCACCCGCCGGAGGGCCTGGGCTTAACCGG
Source organism: Kiritimatiellia bacterium (assembly GCA_963578625.1). Lineage (GTDB taxonomy): Bacteria > Verrucomicrobiota > Kiritimatiellia > SLOV01 > SLOV01 > CAUZEO01. The sequence goes on from CAUZEO010000071.1 coordinate 11,905, forward strand.
CGCGGAAAAAGCCGCGCTGGTGGCATTCTTGAAGACCTTGACAGACAAGACGCTGGGCCGCAGAAACTAGCAGGCATCAGCGAATCCAAACCCGCCACACCCGGGGCCGGACGCACCTCAATTCAAACTGTTCAATTCAGCGAGCAGGGCGTCGTAATGCATTTGCTGGATTTGCCCGATGGGTGGCGACCGAGACGCACTGGTTTTCGGTGCCACCCCGGCCCAAGCGGTACAAAACATGCAGGACCCGCGGATTTTCCGGGCCGTGGCTCACCGCTCTCGGGCTCTTGTGTCGCGCCCCACCGCTTCCCCTTCGAGAGATAAGCGTTTTTTTCCACGTTCCTCTGCAATATTTCGGTGCATCCGCCGTTTTGTACATGTAGAAGCGGGGAAAATCCCGGAAAAAGGCTCTATCGACGTGAACAGGATCAGGAAATCGGACTGGACAAAGGTGCGCGCAGCCCACCTGCTCAATCGCGCCGGCTTCGGTGGCTTCCCCACAGAAATCAGGGATCTCTTTGAAATGGGCCCCGAAGGTGCTGTCTCCTCCCTTGTCAATTTTAAGGACGCCAGTGTTGAGCCCCCGGCATTTACCCATGAAGCCTCTCGCGACCTGCCTGATCGGCGTAAAATGCAGCGCGTGCGTCGACAGTCGAACCTGGCAGGTTCATGATCGTGCGCGTGGCCAGCTTTAATAGACCTACCCGTTTTTTTTCTGCCTGTCTCCTTACGGCAAGGTGGCTTAGAGCAGACTAAGACCATGGATGCAATGACACGGGTGGGAAAAGGCCTACAGGGACGGTTCACGGTGCTGTTGTGCATGGTGGCCCTCCTCCCCGGCCTGGGTGCGGATCCCCTTCAGGATTCATGGTTTACGGATAAATCAGGCGCCTATGCCCGGGTCTTTCAAAGCGATGCCGACGTGCCGGGTAGCCCGGTGGTCTCGTGGATCCATCCGGATGGCGGGACCAGCCAGTCCACGCCCACCTATGCCGGCCTCCACGAGGTCTCCAGCACCACGAGCTGGCTGTATATCCGCAGTTCGGGCCTCGGGGGGCATATCATGGGCCCGTGGTATGCCGACGCCACGCGCACCACCTTCTTCCCGGGTTTTCCCAATAACCGCGCGGCGATTTACCGTTTTCCCCGCGTCCCGGCCTTCATCAGCCCCGATGTCCCAAAAACCATCACCCCCGATGGAGCCGTCGGCTACTTTGTCAACGGGGTGGCCATGTTCGATTCCCGGGATGACTTTTCCTACAGCAACGGGGCGATGCGGGATGTGCCAAACGGGGGTGAGCGATGGAACCGTGACGCGTATGTCAACGAGTTGCTGACCTTTGACGCGGCACTCGCCCACCAGGCCAACGGGATTTACCACTACCACTCCAACCCGCCCGCCCTGCGGTATCAGCTCGGCGACGCGGTGGACTACAACCCGGCCGCCAACACCTACACGGAAAACCCGGTCAACCTGCAACACTCGCCCATTCTTGCATGGTGCAGCGACGGGCTGCCGCTTTACGGGCCCTATGGCTATGACGACCCGCTCGATGCGAACAGTGGCGTGCGCCGGATGATCTCGGGATTTCGTATCCGGGCCGGGTTGAGCACCCGGGGGGCCTGGCCCGCCTGGGCGACCCGCCTCTACGGTGCGGCCGGACTCTCCTTTCGCGTCGGGCCCGATGTCGACGCGAGCTATCCGCTTGGACGCTACATGGAGGACAACGAGTACAAGGGGGACGTGGGCATGACCCTCGGGGTCGAGTTCGACCTCAACGAGTTCAACACCCGGTTCTGCGTGACGCCCGAGTTCCCGGCCGGCACCTGGGCCTATTTCACCTGTATCCAGCCCGATGGCACACCGGTCTTTCCCTACAACATGGCCCGCGCGTATTTCGGGGATCCGGTCGGGGGACGGGCGAATGGGATCCCGGACAGCGATGAGGCCGGCGCGCTCGTCGACACCTTGTTCGAGGGAGGGCCTGAGAAGATCGACCGTGTGAGCACCCTCTCGCCGGATAATCCCTCCGGCGATGACATGACGGTCGTGTTCAGCGGGGTCGAGGGCGGCACCTACGAGGTCGAGCGTTCTTCCACGCTCGGGTCTTCGAGCACCTGGACGCCGGTTGCCCCGGCGGCTGTTGCCGGCTCGGACCTGCTCAGCGTGGTGGATGCGGGGGGGCTTTCCGGCGCTGCCCTGGCGGGTTATTACCGGGTGAAGCGCACGGGGGTCGCCCCTTTCGACGACAACGGTTTTGACATCGGTACCGGTGGCGGGAGCGGGACCTTGATCACGGTTACCCTGGCCGGCGACGGTGGTCAATCGGCCCCGGCAAACCTGAGTTTTCTCCCGAGCACGCTGACCTTCAACGGGGTTTCCATTGACCTCGGGAGTGCCTCGCGGCCCAGCCAGCAGGAAATCACCTTCCGGGTTGATCTCGCCGGGCTCGCACCCGGTGACTACGACGTGGTTGCGGACTTTCCGGGTGTGGCCGGTACCCAGTTGGGAACCCATACCATCGTGGAGCCCAACAGCATCCTCCTGCTCATCGTCGACGACTGGGGCATCGACTCGAGTCCCATCGACAACAACACCGTCCTCCATCCCGGGACCACCTTCCCGAACATGCCCACGGTCGAGTCTCTCGCGGCCCAGGGTATACGCTTTACCAACGGGTATGCCCAACCGGTCTGTTCTCCCACCCGGGCCGCCCTGCTCACCGGTCGCCAGGCCTGGCGTACCGGGGTCGGTGCACCGAACGACGTGCTGCAGGCCGCCGAGACCACCCTGCCCGAGGCTTTCGCGGCGGCCGCTTCGCCCTATGCGCTGGCCTCCTTCGGGAAATGGCACCTCGGCGGCGGCAACACCGGGTACAGTGATCTCGGGGGATGGCCGACATTCGTCGGTATCACCGGCGGCGGTGCCCAGGACTACTACTCCTGGCCCAAGAATGATAACGGAACGGTGGCCAACGGAACCACGACCTACACCACGACCGACCAGGTAAACGAGGCCAAGACCTTCATTGATTCCCAGGAACTCGCCGGCAATCCCTGGTTCGTCTGGATGGGTTTCAATGCCCCGCACACGCCCTTTCACGAGCCGCCGGCCAACCTGCTGCAGGGGGCGACCGGGACCAGCAATCGCGCCTTGTACGAGAAGGCATTGGAGGCCTTGGACACCGAGATTTCCCGCCTGCTCCAGTCTGTCGACCTGGCCACCACGACCATCATCCTGGTGGGGGATAACGGTACCCCGGGCCAGGTGGTCCAGGCACCCTACGGGCCCACGGGCCCGACCGGGCATTCCAAGAGTGACCTGTACGAGGGGGGCATCAAGGTTCCCTTCGTGATCCGTGGACCGGGTGTGCCCGCGGGGAGTACCAGCGACCGCTTGGTCCATGTCGCCGACCTGTTCCCCACCATTCTCGAGCTCGCCGGGGTGCCCCTTCCCGGTACGGGCGTGGATGCGACCAGCCTGGTTCCGTTGTTGGAGGGGACGGACAACACGAGCCGCTACGTGGTCACCGAGACCTTCAATGACCCGACCTTCCCGGCGGGGCGCTCGATCCGCATGGAAGCGGACCCCGCCTTCCCGGGTTCCGATCCCGACTACAAACTGATCATCAACGGTGATCCCACCATCACCACCGACACGCCCACCTTCGAGTTCTACCACGTCGCGGTGGACGAGAATGAGCAGTCGCCCCTGGCGATCGCCGCGCTCAATGCCACCGAGCAGGCCGCCTACGATGCGCTGATCGCCAAGGACGCCGCGCTGGGTGGCACCTACAGTGCGCCCGCCTCCGGTGGCGGGCCCACCGGCGATGTCGTCTACCTCGAGTTGCCAAACCCCGCCACGCCTGCCCCCCCCATGAACCTCAACCTGGATCCGGACCTGGTTACCGTGAACGGTACCGCGGTAAATGTCACCTACGTCTCTCGCTCCAGCTACGGGGCGGACCTGTCGGACGAGGGCGACGACGTGCAGGACCGGTACTGGGTCAAGTGTACCGTGGACCCCGGGAACGCGCCCTACACGAGCGCCGAGGTCGACTTTCCCGATGCCCCCGGTGGAAACCCGCGGATCTTTACCGCCACGAACATCTTCGTCATCCCCTGAACGGGTCAGGCCTCCCGTGTGGTGCACCCTTCACCCGTTGACCTGCGGGAGCAGGTCCACCAGGCAGGCCTTTACCTTCGCTGCGATCCCGGGTTGCCGTGACTCCCGCGGGCCGGGGATATTCAGGACGCCTCCGGTGCCGGGACCCGCCCCGGCCAGCCAGTGTACAATCCGCGCGAGATTCTCCTGCCGCCCCGCATCCAGCCCGATGAACATGGCTACGAACGCGCCGACCTATTCGCTCGGAAACCTGGACGGCCAAAACGGTTGGTCCTCGACTGCAGGCCCCTGGGGCGCGAACGCTGATTTCGGCGCCGAGGGAGTGGTATCGAGTAACCCAGTCGGTGGCGCTTCGCTGACCGGAGCCGCGGATGACTACAGCGTGATCGGGGGCTACAGCACACACGCTCTGGACCAGACGTACAACAACAGTGGCACCGTGAACATCACCTTCTACGCGTACTGGGACGGGAACCCCGCCAAGACCGGCTTCGATGGCGACGAGCGTGTAGTCCAGGTCTGGCCGTTGGACGGTAGCGATGTTGAAGCCCTTGTTGTGGGGAATTTCCCAAGAAACGGACCGGCTGCTTTGACCGGCGCCGGCTCGACCTGGAACAGCACGTGGTTTAGCGGTACCACTCCCGCCTGGTATTTCTGGGACGTCGAGCTGGACTTCGGCGCGGTGGCCGCAGGCGATGAGAACGTCGTGTCCGTCGAGGTGACGCAACTGGACAGTAACCTGAATCCCGTTGCCAGCGAAACGCTGGTGACCGACGAACCGTTTCGCAACCCCGTAAGCGAGATAAGCTCGGTTGAGTTTAGGGCCGCCGTTTTGGGCGCCCTGGATTCGGCAAACTTCACCTTGACCGCGACCACGCAATTTTTGATAAATTGGGCGTGACTATGTATGGAGAAGGCAATTGGTATAGGAGCAACTTGCACAATAAACATTAGGCGAGGAATGAATATGAAAAAATTAGTAGCATTTGTGGTTATTTCGGGTCTGATCGGTGTCGCACAGGCCGGTTACATCGCGGACTTTGAAAGCGGCTTCTCCGACGGCGTGACCCTCGACGGAACCGCTGGCTGGTTCAACACTAACAATGATGGTGCCGGCAACTCGGATCCCGGCCT
>CAUZEO010000072.1:0-17113 GCA_963578625.1 Kiritimatiellia bacterium
GCGGTGGCACGACCAAAACGTAAGAACCTCCCGATTAACGCGTCCTGATCCTGGTTTGTGATCTCTTCAGGCGCGTCCAAGGCAATGTACCGACCCCGAATACGTCCATTCAGGAGAATTCGACGATAGAGTTCTCGTTCGGCATCTTCTAATTGAAAAAGGGTGTCGAATACCCTGAACGCGTCTGCCTGCCGAATATAGAGACCCGGGTTTGCCGTTCTGATGCTCTGAAGTACGGCATGCACGCTATACTGCCAAAATTAAGGGATTTTATATGGATCTTAGCCTTTTTTCGTGATGCCCTTGACATCCCTAACCGTCTGCTAAAAAGTAATCACACCTAAATTGCCGGATGGTGTAATGGTAGCACAGCTGGCTCTGGACCAGTCAGTCTAGGTTCAAGTCCTAGTCCGGCAACCATGGCAATCTCGGTTGGTTTTCTGTCCGATCAGGAGATTCTCATGGGCATGAGTACATACAGAAACGGGATGTCGCATTTTAATACTCCCGGACTCAGTTCATCCGTCATTTCAAAGTAGACATCGTCGCTCGTTATGTTTCGAAGAGGAGCGAGCATGAACTCCGGGTTAAACGCGATGGAAACCTGCTTGCCTTCGTATTTGACTGGAAGGGTCTCCCTTGCTTCACCGACTTCGGGTGTAGCGGCGGTAATTTCGAGACGATTTTTCTGAAAATTCAATCGAACAGAATTTGATTTGTCATTCACCAGGAGTGCGACTCTTCGGACGGCGGCGGTTAAGGCTTCGCGCTCGATTGGCACTCGATACTCACACTGAGAAGGTATTACTTGTTTAAAATTGGGATAGGTTCCCTCTATGAGTTTCGATACTACGAGTTGCTCATCGAATGCGAATGAGATCTGGTTTTCACTCGCTTGAATGCGTACTTCGCCGTCATCTCCCAAATTCTTTATCAGCTCATCAACTGTCTTACTGGGAACAACCAGCTCCATTTCCGCTGACTCTGGAAATTCTATTTCCTGTTCAATCAATGCCAGTCGTCGGCCATCGGTCGCTACGACAACTAATTTTTCATCCCGGAAACTGAGCAACACACCGTTCAGAATGTAACGAGTCTCATCGATGGATGCGGCGTAGTGGGTGTTGCGAAGCATCTCCTTGAATACGCCCTGTTCGAGCACATAGGAATTTTCTCCGGAAAACTCGGGAAGAGGCGGAAATTCCTCGTCGGATATTCCAATAATCTTGAAAAACGAAGACGCAGCTTGAATTGTAGCGGTGTCCTTTTCGTCACACTCGAATTCCAAATCGTTGGCGGTCATTTCCCGGACGATGCTGAATAAACGGCGAACCGGTAGCGTTGTACTGCCATCCGAGACTACGACTCCCTGAATGGATGTCCGGACGCTCACCTCCAAATCTGTGGTGGTAAGTGAAACCTGCCCGTTTTCGACGCGCATAAGCACATTGGAAAGCACGGGAAGTGTCGTACGAGTACCGACCACGGATTGAACCCGCTGTAGTCCCTCCAGAAGATTCTCTCGACCCACCTTGAATTTCATTTAATCCTCTCCTCAAGAATCCATGCACAGATACATAGATATAGTTAATTTAAATTTAAATTTAATCTCCGTATTATATGGTGTGCATAACCTCAATATCAAGATTTTCGTTTAAAAACATTCAAGAATTTTAAAATTTAGGGTGTTCATAGTTTTGTGCGGTTCTCTTCTTTTTTAACATACCGACAAGTATGAACTGATATATTAACTGTTATCATAAAGATGCGTACACCTTTATCGACAGGCTATCTCCCCCAATATCCGTTCTAGCGATGACCCAAGCGCTGCTGAAGTGTGGCCAGTGTTTTTCGAAGATTAGGATCTTCCTTCTCCCGTTCCTTAATTAATCGGCAGGCATGAAGCACCGTGGCGTGGTTGCGATCAAACGCATTTCCGATTTCCGGAAATGAGTGACTGGTCAAGGTCCGGCAGAGATACATAGCGATTTGTCGTGGATATGCGATGGATTGCGGTCGGCGTTTGTTCGTCATATCCGCGAAACGAATATCGTGATATTCGGCGACGATTCTCTGAATCGACTCCATCGTAATAGCGTCCTGCTGTTCCTGATCCAGAGAATCCTTCAGCAAATCGCCGAGTTGATCTACCGAAAGCTCCTTTCCAGTAAGGGAAATATAGGAAGCAACGCGGATCATACCACCTTCAAGACGCCGGATATTCGCCCGAATATTCTCTGCGAGGTACTGGATAATATCCGGGGACAGGACGAGGTCCAGTTGCTCCTGTTTCTTCCGAAGAATGGCAATTCGGGTTTCCACATCGGGTGCCTGTAATTCGGTAACGAGGCCCCACTCAAAACGAGATACCAGGCGATGCTCAAGCCCGGGAATCTCGCTTGCCGGACGGTCACTTGTCATCACAATTTGTTTATGACTGTCAAACAGCGTATTGAACGTGTGGAAGAATTCTTCCTGCAAACGCTCTTTACCCGCGAGAAAGTGAATATCGTCTACTAAGAGGACATCGATGCTGCGGTATTTCTTACGAAACTGGCTCAACTCTTTCCGTTGCAAAGCATCAATATATTCGTTGGTGAATGCCTCGGTAGAAAGATAACAGACGGTTGCGCGGTTCGTATCATCCGCCAGAGTGTAGTGACCGGTCGCTTGCATCAAATGGGTTTTGCCCAAACCAGTGCGCCCATAAATAAACAACGGGTTGTACGCGCGGCCCGGAGATCGTGCGACGGCAAGTGTTGCGGCGTGGGCAAAACTGTTCGAAGGGCCGACCACAAAACGATCGAAGGTATACTTATGATTCAGCGCCGGGATGATAACCTGTCGCTGTTTGGCGGAGGACGTACTGGTGTGGGGAGAAATACCAACCCGGGTGGCATTGTCCTGCTGCACTGGCTGGATATCACCACGATCACGATCCACCACAAACTCAATACCCAAATCCTGAGTAGAAGCGGCGATCACTGCATTTCGTATCAACGGTAAATAATTCTCGATCAACCACGTGTGATAAAAATCATTCGCGACGCTCAGAATAAGCCGATCACCCTCCAGTTCCTGAAAACGAATGACATCGATCCATCGTTCGAAAACATCTTTAGATAGTGTACCTGCGAGATGACGCTTCGCAGTAGTCCAAATGGCTGCTCCAGACATTTCTTCCACTGTGGAAATCCCCCTTTCTTTTGTTGAATCCACGTTTGATGACAAAGTGAATGCTCCGTTTAGAGGGAGGAAGAAGACCAGCGATAATAACAGCCATTAGGCCGTCCGCTGATACGGAACAGAATCGCACTGCTTACTTATGACTACAACAAATCCACGGCGTCAGACAGGTCTATAGCGCAAATTTTCATGCTCCAGCGCTACCGGCATCCAACCAACGGATGCAGGATACCTGCTAACTCTTGACGCGTGTCTTCATGGAATTCACGGGTCGCTCAATGTCGTACGTGCCTGAAACGTATCAACAGGTTGTCAACATTCTGATCTTCTCGCTCCGTAACCTGTATGTGGGTAACCCTAAAAGAAAGCGTGTAAGCACACAAGAGAAAATATTTATCAATAGAATAAATTAATAAGCATACTACATTCTGTGTTTTACCAACAGGCTTCTACAATATATTGTGGTCTGATCATTTTTTTTTAAAAAAGATTTGCCGACTAATAAAGTAGGCATATTTTCTCTTCATGATCTCATCATAAATGATTCAGGAGCATGAATTTAGCCCAATTTTCACTGTTAAGAATTGCTATTTTTTACACGAAGTTAACAGGCCTAAACCTGGTTCTGCACAAGACATTTTGTACATAACTCATTCGTACCCAACCGCTTTTGAATTGCCACTCCGCGAGAACCTTTTGATGCGGTAGCTACCAATGAATCATTTCGCACTATTCCTGGTTCCGACCTGCATTTTATTCCTGCTACTAAGTGCCTACCTGGCGTTCATTTTGTTCGAGAGGACGCGGATCTTCAGACCCGTTCGCACGTTAGCAATGGATCCCGGCACGGCGGGTCTTTCATTCGAAGAAATTCAGTTCGTCACCGAAGACGGAACAATACTCCATGGCTGGTGGATTGAAGCGGAGCGATCGTCGGCAACGATTCTTTATTTTCATGGGAGCGCCGGTAACATCGGGTCTCGTATTGAGACCGTTAAAGCGCTGCATCGACTTGGGTTGGATATTTTTATTTTTGATTACCGGGGATATGGGCAGAGCAAGGGATACCCGTCAGAGGCGGGAACATACCGCGATGCGCGCGCGGCGTATGAAGTTGTTCGCGCAAAGTACGCAGATTCAGAGGAACCACCGGTCTTTTTTTATGGCCAATCCCTGGGCGCCGCTATTGCGATTGAACTTGCGTGCGAACGATACACGCAGGGTCTCATCACCGAGGGGGCCTTTACCAGCATTCCGGATCTAGGTTCTGATCTGTATCCGTCTCTTCCGGTTCGAAGTTTCGGCCGCATCAAGTACGACTCTCTTTCCCGGATTTCCCGGCTTACGGTCCCAATGCTGATTGCACATAGCCTGGATGACGTGTTGATTCCATTCGATCACGGCAAGCGACTGCACGAAGCGGCACCGGAACCAAAACAATTCGCTGAGCTAAGAGGGGCACACGGGGAGCCGGGGTGGCTGCATACCCCGGGATACTGGGAAATTCTGACGACATTCGTGGCCGCGAACACGTAGCGTTATGTCCCCGACATGACGTGTCACATTATCCAGGGGAGATGACGCGGGTGGTGCGATGCCGGCTACTCTTTTCCGACGTGGGCTCCAAGGGATGCCAGTTTACCAATGACGTCTTCATACCCCCGCTCAATGATTTGCGCCTGATCGATGATGCTGTGTCCCTTTGCGCATAGAGCGGCAATGAGCAGGGCCATTCCCGCACGGATATCCGGGCTTGAGATTTGCATTCCCCGAAGCTGTGTCGGTCCCTGTACAAGAACACGATGAGGATCGCACTGAATAATATGCGCACCCATATCGATCAGGCGGGAGGCGAAGTGCATGCGGCTCTCAAACATCTTTTCGAAAAACAGAATGCTTCCATGCGCCTGCGTCGCCATGACGACCGCGACGCTCATCATATCGCTTGGAAAGGCGGGCCAAACGCCGCTGTCTATTTTTGGAATTCCAAATCTGAAATCGCCTTCGACTTGCATGGGCACCCCGCCGGCGAATTTCAGTGCGCTGCCTTCACGTGTCCAGGACAACCCGACCCGATTGAACCCTCGGTTTATAATTCGCAGCGGCTCCACATCGTCTATGTCTTCAACAACCAACTCCCCGCCGGTGACTGCGGCCGCGGCAAGATAGCTGCCAACCTCAATGTAATCGGCGCCGACGGTGTGTTCTGCGCCGTGGAGCATTCCGACGCCTTGGATTGCGATCCGGTTTGTTCCGTGCCCCTGGATCTGCGCGCCCATTTTTATCAGGAAACGGCAGAGATCTTCGACGTGGGGTTCGCAGGCGGTGTTGAAAAAGAGGGAATTCCCGTCCGCGAGGACCGCCGCCATCACCAGGTTTTCGGTTGCGGTAACGCTGGCCTCATCGAGAAGAAAATCCGCGCCGGTCAGTTTTTCACGCTTCAATACGAAGGCCGGACCGGTATGCACGTCGATACCAAGCTCCCGGAAGCCGTTAAAATGAGTGTCTAGTCGACGCAAACCAATCACATCTCCTCCGGGGGGCGGGAGGGCAACCTGGCGATGGCGGGCGATGAGGGGGCCGGCCAGCAGAATAGAAGCGCGTGCCCGGCGGCAAAGATCCGGATTGGGCGTGGTGGACTTCAGGCCGGCGGCACACAGTTCCGCCGTACCGCCTTCAAACTGTGTATCTACTCCCAAATTGGCGAGCAGATTCAGCATAACCTGCACATCTTCGATGTCCGGTACGTTGTGCAGAATCACCGGTTCGTCGGTGAGAAGGCACGCGGCGAGCATCGGCAACGCCCCGTTCTTGTTGCCCGCCGGACGAATTGTACCGCGGAGTGGGTAACCGCCTTCGATGACGAAACGGGACATAGGCCGCGGATCGTATCAGAGGAGACGCTGGCACGCCACCATCATTCCAGAATACAAAAACGACAGACCCCCCATCAAGGGGGTCTGCCGTCTCATCAGAAAACCTAGCGATCCGGTCTCTTAGGGATAGATGCAGGTGTTCGTCGCACCGACCGAATTGAATGTGTTGGAGCTTAGCGTGTCTTTCTTGACCGTGAACGCACTTCCGCCGTTGAGAACGATCACGCCACCTTTCTCGCCGAAAGGTTTTGAGCTCGCGTCAAGGTGAACATCTTGGTTCAGTTTGGTGAGCTTCGAGCTGCCGGAGCTTCTTCCCTGTCGGAGGTTTGCCGTGAATAGGACGGGAGAACCGTCTTTCATGGAATCATCGACACCAACCGCTACACTCCACGCATTATTCTCCGCTTTGAACTGCGTCTGGTCCTGCGATTTTACGGCGGTCATTCCCGGCGCAGCGAAGAAGGAAAAGTCCACGCTCATTACATCGCCGGTGACAACCCAATGGAAGAATTTGGTGGAATCACCCCACTGCCGGTTCTTAGGAGCCGCAGTATTATTTTTTATCATTGGCCATGCCGGCGTCGGATCCAATGGATTTTCCAAACTACGTGCAAACAAAGACACGTAAATGTTTCGTCCATTGTTGACGACTGTTGTCAGTCGACCTTGAAACAGCGCGTTCTGTACGGCGGGAACCAGAATCGCGGCGAGAATCGCGATAATCGCGATGACAACTAGGAGCTCAATCAGTGTGAACCCTTTTACGACTTTTCGGACAAATACCTTCATCTGTTTCTTCTCCTATACCAATAGCTCCACGTTACCGGGCACAGCGCCCTGTTCGTTGGATATTTTTACACCTCAACAAGACGCTCCACTTCCACTCAGCGGAGAGCAGAATACCCACTTCCACGACACCCCGTCAAATTACAGGGAGGCTTAACGAACGGTAAACATGGCATACTAGACTTCGTCACAACCCAGTTGCAAAGAAAAAAAGCAAAAATTTTTGAATCCATGACTTTATGGGATTTTAAGGTACATATTTGCTCGGGCCGCATCACTTCCGCAGGTTGAATAGAAGAAAAAATGGAAACAGCCGATTTCAATTATGAATTGCCGGATGAACTCATTGCCCAGGAACCGGCCACTCGTCGGGACGGCGCTCGCATGTTGGTGCTGTGCAGATCTTCCGGTCGCATTCAGCACTGCGAATTCAAGGACATTCATACGCATCTGCTGCCGGGTGATCACTTGGTCTTGAATGACACGAAGGTATTGTCGGCCCGGCTTCGCGCGACCCGCATAGACACCGGCGGTAGCGTAGAGATCCTGCTGCTCGAACGCAGCGCAGATGGTTCGTGGGATGCGCTGCTGAAGGCATCCAACCGCCCCACCCGGGGCGTTCGCTTCCTCCTCGAAGATGGTAGCAGCATTATCACATTCCTCGAAGATGGCGACCGCGGGAGATGCCGCCTGGAGCTCCCGCACGATATGGATGTGTTTCAGCTGTTCGAGACGTATGGTGAAATTCCACTGCCCCCTTACATCCGGCGAAATGAGAATGACCCATCCCAGCACGAGCAGGACCGCAGTCGCTACCAGACGGTTTTTGCGGACCGAGAGGGTGCCGTGGCGGCGCCGACCGCGGGACTTCACTTTACCCGCGAAAGTTTAGAACGCTTGCAGTCCGTAAATATTGATCACTCCCTGGTTACCCTTCATGTCGGCATCGGTACTTTCCGGCCGGTTCGGGTGGTCCGTCCAGAAGATCATCAAATGGAGGAAGAAAGATATGTTGTCACAGCTGAATCGTCGCGGCGCATAAACCAAGTCCGCTCATCCGGCGGGCGAGTTATCGCGGTAGGAACGACGGTTGTGCGGACGCTTGAGACGATTGCCGCAGTCGACGGAATGGTACACGAAACAGAAGGCCGCAGCCGTCTTTTCATTTACCCGCCTTACTCTTTCCGTTGTGTCGATGCGCTTCTCACCAATTTTCATTTGCCGGAGTCCACCCTGCTCATGCTGGTATGCGCTTTTGCCGGCAAGGACCTGGTTCTCGAAGCCTATCGCGAGGCGGTTCAAAATCGGTATCGGTTTTACAGCTATGGAGATTGCATGTTGATCTTGTAGACTTGATCGAGATGCACCGATCGTGAATTTTGCCTCCCTATTTGCCATGCCTGCTTTACCTCGAAATGTTGCACGTTTTTTTTGGACGTTTACGGCGCTCGTTTTGCTGAGACTTTTGTTCCATGCCGCAGGCCCGATGCCTGGAATGGTTGAGATACACCCCGGCCTTGCCGTCATCCCCCTGGCCGCAATCTGCTTCGGCGCCAGCGGGATATGGGGTGCGGCTCTTGCAGCGCCGGGCGCAGATTTTATTCTTCAATTGCCCTTTTCTTTTACCCGTTTTGCCGGATATGGATTATGTGGATTCACTTCGCTCCTTGTTTGGCGGGGACTCGCTCCTTCCGGGGCGGCGAGCCCTTCCCATCGAATGCCGGGGACCGCGGTTCGGGCTCTTTTTGCATTCCTGTGCGGCGGATTCTCCATCTCATTGTGGCCGGCCCTTGGCGTCTCGCTCCGCGGAGTTTATCCGTTTGCTTTCGCCGCGACGTTTCAGATATTCGTTTTCGCCGTGTATTTTCTGCTTTTTTCCCCGATCTTCCTGAATCAGCTGCAGAAAATGGTTATCGAGGTTCCGGAGAATCCGGATAGGGCGGAGCGCCACGGATGCCGGCTGATTTCAGTGCTGGTCTGGCTGGGAGGTTTTCTTTCGCTGATTTCCGGGATTCTGGTGAGTGGATATCTGTACCATGGTTGGCCGTGGGTCCATCCGCCTCTCGGACACCGGGACGGCTGGATCATCTGGATTGCAATTTTTCCCGGCCTGCTTTTGCAGGGGGTTGCCATTGCGCTTGGCATTGCCCGGAGCAGGGCAGCGGCGCAATCGCCCGCGAATTCGAGATTCGGCTCGTTCTATCTCCCGCCAATCAAAAAAGGCTGATACGATTGGGATCAACATGTAAACCGGAGCGCAATTGTGCCATCAAAAAGGAATAAACTTCAGGGAAACATGCTGATCGCCCAAAGTGGCGGTCCCACCGTGGTGATCAATCAAAGCCTCGTCGGCGCAATCAAAGAAGCCCGCCGCCACGCCGCCATCCGCAAAGTCTATGGATCCCTCCATGGTATCCAGGGAATCCTCGGCGAGGATTTTATTGATTTAGGGCGCGAACCGGATGCTACGCTGGAGGCTGTCGCCGCAACACCGTCCTCCATGCTTGGTTCCGTCCGCAAAAAACCTACGTCCGATGACTGCCTGCGTATGCTCGAAATCATGAAAAAGCATGACATCCGTTACTTTTTCTACATCGGCGGAAATGACTCGGCGGATACGACTTTTATCATCAACCGGGAAGCGATGAAAGCCCGCTACGATTTTCGCTGCTATCATATTTGCAAGACCATCGACAATGACCTGCGGGAAAACGACCATACCCCGGGTTTCGGCAGCGGTGCTCGTTTCGTGGCGTTGGCATTCATGGGAGACAATCTCGACAACCGGGCTCTCCCTGGAGTCAAAATCAATATTATCATGGGGCGCCATGCCGGGTTTCTTACGGCGGCGTCCGCTCTCGCCCGGCACTATCCCGATGACGGGCCGCACCTCATCTATTTGCCTGAGCGCGCCTTTTCGATGAGGAGGTTCGTGGAAGATGTAAAGCGCGTTGTAAAAACGCAGGGACGGTGTGTCGTCGCTGTTTCCGAAGGTATTACTGACCATCACGGCAAGCCTATTTTAGGCCAGAACCGCAGCGAAATGGACTCCCACGGAAATATTCAGCTCAGCGGAACCGGCGCACTGGGAGACAAACTAGCCGGGGAGATTCGCGAAAAGACCGATATCCAGCGTGTCCGGGCAGACACGTTCGGGTACCTGCAAAGGTCTTTCGCGGGCGTCTACTCCGAAGTGGATGCGCGGGAAGCGCGGGAAGCGGGCCGGAAGGCGGTTCAATTCTCGCTGAACGGCCCTCCCCACGGGAGTGTCGCAATCAAACGAAAACCAGGGAAAAAATACCAAGCCAGATTTAAAAGAGTGCCGCTCAGGAACGTCGCAAAAGAAACGAGGCACATGCCGGATTCGTTCATTGGATCCCAAGGAAACGATGTGACGGACGCGTTTATCCGGTATGCGAGACCTCTCGTTGGAAAGCTGCCTACAATGGGCAGGTTCACAAATATTCCGGTCCCGCCTGTCGATTGACTCGAATAAGACCCGGGCCGGAGAGATTTTCGTGCAAAGCTGAAAAGGTTTCTGTCCGAAGCAGACTTGTGCGGAATGATCAATTTGACTTGAAGCATCCAAAAATACCGCTCGCCTGAGCAACTCCATACCGAACGATCAGCGTGTTTCTAATCAAAGGAGAAGAGCATGGAACGTGAACTGCTTGCACAACTCGTTGGACAGAAAGATACGGCAAGCAACCAGCCTAAATGGCGCGTTTGGATATGTATGGCGACGATTCTACTGGTTACAGGCACGGGCGGTTTGGCAGAGCCGAAGGAGCAAAATGTCGACCCGAATCAGCCTGTACCGCGCTGGCGAAAAGATTATCCGTCAGCCCAGGATCTTCTTCAGTCTGTGCAAGACGCGATTCCGAAGGAATCTATGGAGATTAAGGCGAAAATAAATGCCCGTGCGACCAAGGAGCGGGAAGGCAGCAAAGTCTATGCTGAGGTGCTTCTTCACTCCGGGGCGGGGCTCTATTCCGCAGTTTATACCGTCGTCGATGCTTTTGGCGGCACGATGGAGCAGCTAATCATAAATCGGGAACCGGATCAGCCTCCTCGTTACAGGTTCCGCGCGGGGGATCCACTTGAGGATGCCGAAGTACCTGACCTGCTTAGTCATATCAAATCAACGGACATTACCTGGGTGGATCTCAGCCTGTCTTTTCTTTGGTGGCCAGACGGAGAAACCGTTGGTTCCGAGAAAATACGAAACCGGTTCTGCTACATTATCGAAATGCCGGTTCCGGATGACGGCACCAGCGAAGTGGCGGCCCTCAGGATTTGGATTGATCCAAAGATTCCAATGCTGATCCAGGCGGAAGGGTACGACCAGGATGGAAATCGCACCCGCCGGCTTCGCGTAGACAGCTTCAAGAAAGTGAATGGGATCTGGCTCATTAAAGACATCAATGTTCAGCGGTTCGATTCGGGAGGCCGCTCGAAACTCCGAATCACAGATCTCAAGGTACTCATGGATCAGGACGAAGAGGCAGTAACCGGGCCAACCGTCTTGTAGCCAGCATCACGAACGCGTCAGCAGGATACGAACTATGCCCGACATTACGATTAGCTGTTCGGAGTGCGCTCGCGAATACAGGATTTCAGAATACGCCACGGTAGACGGCCTCTCCTGCCGAACCTGCGGAGCGAAAATGAGGAAACCGAGCCATGAGAAAAACTCGGCTCTGTCCCTCCGTTCAAAATCGTCGTCGCAGATGCTGTCGGATTGGCATCCGGGTGACGACGATCAAAGCGCATCAGGGCCGGGGGTTCATCCTGCGCCCATCGTCTCGACGCATCACGTGGACAAAGTGGCCCACGCGCCCAGATGGTTAGCCGGTATTGTAATGCTTATTGTCGCGGGAGTCCTGATCGTGTTTCAGTATAAAGCGGACATGTTTCAAGGCTACTTGAGCGAATATGCGGTTGCCCGCAATGTCGTGATTGCCGCAGCCTATCTATTCGTCGTGCTGGCTGCGTTTCGGGAACACATTGGTCCAGGCGCAGTCTGTCTTTTCTTTCCACCCTACGCGCTCGTGTATTCCATGACGTCCGTCGAGTCTTGGTTGCTGCGCGGTGTTCTGTACGGAATGGTCATCGGCCTGATTACGGAAACGTATCTCCTGCCGAACGATGCGCTCTTCATGAACGCATCCAGGGAAATGAACAGTTTCATCGATTCCGTGGATATCATGATGGTTCGTGCGAGCGATTCGCCAGTCCTGGATGATTAATCGTTCTCTTGGGAAGCCGGCGACGCATGCACGAAATCCATGAGTCGGGTTAGTGCGATTTCCGCCTCTTTCGAGGACATGGATTTCAGCGATTTCCGCACATCGACAATGATGCGATCCGCGGTGTCTCGGTTTCCGTCTTCTTCGATGAGCTTGTGGGCTCCGAACGTGTTGTAGATGCCGGCAACGCCGGAAGCGAATAGAAACATGGCGACCGGGACCGGCGCGAGTTCGCCGAGAACCAGAAGCAGTCCCTGCAGAAGTTGCTTGGCGGGAAGATGTGAAGACGTTCTTAGACCTGCCTGATGAAGCCAATCTTTGAATTCCGGTCGCGTTGAAACGAGTTCCAGGCCATGACTCTTCAATGCTTCGGAAACCAATTTTCGATGATCGCGGGCTCGCCTGGGTTTTTCGGCGTTCGGGTCGGTCAACTGCAGTTTGCCATTCAAGGAATCAACCCGATACAGGGAAGGGTCGTCTCCCAGCCCCTGGTAAAGGAATTCTCGCGGCGCTTTCCTGCAGTCCGCATTGTAGAAACCGCAAAGCACCTCGGTGTCGTGCCGTTCGCGGTTGATCGTCACAAAGGCTCCGACCACGAAGTACGTCGGTGTGAGGGGATGGTAGTCCTGGATATCCAGGATTGCTTTTCTGGCCTGAAGCCGGGCATTCGCGACCGCGACGAACAGGTTTCTGCACTGCGGATCCACGCGGTCCGGGTCATTGAGCAAGGCGATTCGGTCAAGCCGTTCCGAAAGAAACGTTTCGTGTAGTTGTTCGAGATAAGCAGATCCTCGACGGCCTTGCAGCAACTGATCCAGCGCGGAACAGTATGTCGACTCTCTGTGGTATCTCGACATGCGTCCAAACACCTGGCGATCGCCTTTGTCTTCAGCGGACACATGCGAGTTGATTTTTACCAGGATGACTTTGAATCCGCTACGCGATTCTTCGACCGCATAGTGCTCCTCGGCCAGACGCGCGGAGCCCCATTCGTACCTGCCGCCAAGGGAGGCGGTTCGCGCCGCCGACTTTCGCGCGAATTTCAAGGACGGAAGCAGATCATCCACGATGCCCTGCTGAAAAGCATCGCAGCATTCACGCTCGGACTCATCGGAGCAGGTTACCTGTAGTGCGCCGTGTGAGTTCGCGCGAAGATGACCCACATGCGTTCGCAGTGCACGAGCGAGTTCATCGAGCCGATGTTCCTTGCCGGTGAATTGAGCGAGTGAAATCAAGGCGTTGAGTCGTTCCCGCCGGCGTTGGTTGAAAGCTCGCCGGTTAGCTCTATGCTCCCGTCGGGCATCGCATATTCGAAATCTTGCGGCACCGTGGTAAACGCGGTCCGAACCCCCCTGTAAAACTGTCGCGATGTTCCGCGAATGTTCCGGATCAAACCGCGAGCCTTCTCAAGCGCGTCGTCTATGTCCGCGAGGTTTTCTTCCGTTTCTTCCTTGCCCATTGCGCGCAGCAATTCTCGTTTTCGTTCGGGGGTTGCGTCCGGCACCGTCTGGTTCGCCCTTTCTCCACCCAGCGTGGACTCCATTCGCACGATGTTCAGGTTGTTGGTCGCAATCCAAAGATGATAATCGACGCCGCTTTTCAGGCGCCCGGCCACTGCGTAACATGGAATTTTCTGTTGGACGTCTTCGCCTTCCACCGCCAGGTCCCGCAACTGCCGCAATGTCCCCCCCGTGGTTCCAAAAAAAAGATCCGGCAGCATCTGGGAGACGCCGAGAGAGGTTCCCGTTGGCACCGAGAAAGCCAGCTCATCCGAGGCTAGACGGGAATATCCCCCCCGCGACGAATCGTAGAGTTTCGGGCCATCCCCACTGTTCCATACTGCGCCGACGACGGCCGATCCCGAGGCCGTTTGCTGTGTCCATGCGATCCGATAATACTGGGGGCGCGCCATCAGAATTCCGAACTGAACCTCCGAGGTTGTTTCCGTGCCGTCGGCGGGTCGCAGCACGTGAATCGTTGCGGTACCCGTGGACTCATATGCGGAGGCAGCCCGGTATTTCGCGGCGACTCGGGAGACCAGGCTTTCGGCATCGGGTAGTTTCTCCTCGTGAGCCGCGGGGCTACTTCCCGCGACCAGGAGTAAACATACCATTGGGAATATGGGTGCAATACGATTCATGCGGCCGACTCGGCAATACCACTGCCGGGCACCGGATTGCAATGCTCTATTATTGGGGAAGGCGTCATGTCGTTGCGGAGACCCGTGGTTCAGCTTGAGCTGTCTACGGGTTGTGCTAGTGTCCTGTCTCGCAAATAACCTCAGTGTGAAGTTGTTTATGAGATGGTGCGCCGCCGATGCGGCGCCGAAAGCAAAAATTATGATTCCTCGATACACCAGAGCTGAAATGGGCGCGATTTGGACCGATGAGAGCAAGTTTTCCATCTGGCTGCAAATCGAAATCCTCGCCTGTGAAGCGATGAATCGCTATGGCGAAGTGCCGGACGCTGACTTGAACCGGATCCGAAAACGCGCCCGGTTCACGGTGGAGCGCATCCTGGAGATCGAGGAAGAGGTTCATCACGATGTCATCGCGTTTCTCACGGCGGTCGCGGAACACATAGGACCCTCATCGCGCTACATCCACAAGGGGTTGACCAGCTCCGACGTAATCGATACCGCCCTCGCGGTTCAGATGGTGCGGGCCGCCGACATTCTAATCCGGGATCTCAAGTCTGTTCGGCGATCCGTGGCGGCAAAGGCGCGGAAGTATAAATACACCCCCATGATCGGAAGATCCCACGGAATTCACGCCGAACCGCTTACTTTCGGCCTCAAAATGGCCTTAATGTTCGATGAATTCGGGCGCGCATTGGCCCGGCTGGAGGCCGCACGCGAGAACATCCGGGTCGGACAGCTCTCCGGGGCGGTTGGTACCCATGCGCACCTCGACCCGCGAGTAGAATCCTACGTGTGCCGAAAACTCAAACTGAGACCCGCGGCCCTCTCCACCCAGATTCTGCAGCGGGACCGTCATGCCGAGTATATGGCGACACTCGCGGTCATCGCCGCGTCCGTCGAAAGATGGGCGGTCGAATTCCGGCACCTCCAGCGTACGGAAGTCCTTGAGGTGGAGGAGTTTTTCGGGTCGGCCCAAAAAGGATCGTCCGCCATGCCGCACAAGAAAAACCCGATCATTGGCGAGCGATTGTCGGGTATGGCCCGACTGCTTCGCGGCTATGCGCTGACTGCACTGGAAAACGTTGCTCTGTGGCACGAACGCGATATTTCTCACTCTTCCGCGGAACGAGTCATTATTCCCGATGGCACGGTAACCTTGGACTACATGCTCGATAAGCTCTCTGGCCTGGTGAAAAACCTGAAGGTGTATCCGAAGCGAATGCAGGCGAACATTGATCTGACGCATGGGCTGATCCACTCGCAGCAGGTTCTGCTTTTCCTGATCGACCAAGGCATGATCCGCGAAGAAGCATACCGGCTGGTGCAGGAGAACGCCATGACCTGCTGGAAAACAGGAGAGCCGCTGATCGAGCTTCTCGCCGGTGACGCAAATGTCTCCCGGATTACTTCCCGAGAAGAACTGGAGAGTGTTTTCGACCTGCAAGCTCACTTTCGTCATGTTGACCGTGCCTTCAAAAAGGTCGGATTGTGAGGAAAGGCAGGATGCCCGAGCGGGGTACTACCTATTCGGATGCCGGTGTTGACATCGACGTGATGGACCAGGCGCTGGCGGCGGCGAAGAAAACCATCCAGAAAACAGCCACTCCCGAGGTCCTCAGTGCCGTCGGCTCTTTTGGGGGATTGCACCGCTCCCCTGGAAGGCACCACGTGCTGGTCACGAGCATCGACGGTGTTGGAACCAAGCTGAAAATCGCCGCAATGGCCGGCGTACATACCACCGTAGGCCAGGATCTTGTAAATCACTGCGTGAACGACGTTCTCACCCAAGGCGCCCGGCCACTCTTTTTCCTGGATTATATAGGCGCCGCTAAACTGGATCCTCGCGTGTTTCGCGATGTCGTATCGGGCCTCAGCAAGGCCTGTCTCGAAAACGGGTGCGCTCTCATCGGGGGGGAAACCGCCGAAATGCCCGGACTTTACCCTGATGGCGAATACGACCTCGTCGGAACCGTGGTGGGAGAAGTGCGGCAGACCGATTTAATCACCGCGAAAGCCGTCAAGGTGGGAGATCGGCTGATCGGCCTCCGGTCCAGAGGGCTGCACACCAATGGGTACAGTCTCGCGCGGAAGGTACTGTTCGAACAAGCGGGGCTGTGCCTCGAAGATCCGTTTCCTGGCACCAAACGGACCGTGGGGCGAATTCTGCTCGATATCCACAAGAGTTACCTACATCCGGTAATGACCCTGATGGAGGCTGTCAGGGTGCATGGCATCGCCCACATAACCGGTGGCGGCCTTGTTGGTAACCTGCCGAGGGCCCTTCCAGACCATTTTGGAGCGGAAATCGACCTTTCTTCCTGGAGTCCTCCAGGGGTGTTTCGCTTCATCGGCGAGGCGGGCGCCGTAGAATCGGACGAGATGTACCGCGTTTTCAACATGGGGATTGGAATGGTGCTGATAGTGAGCCAGGGCAACCTCCTGGAGGCGGTGCGCGTCCTGAAGAAATCGGGCGAGCGGCCGGCCGTCATCGGCTCTGTTGTAGAAGATGGACCCGGCGTTCGGTTCGCCTCCGGAGGATAATGATCCTCAGCACCCCCAAGAGATTTCCCTTCGGCGGTCGGTAGAGTATTGACGCGACCCATCGGCCCGAATTAAAAGAATCACTTTACCCAAACCGGAGGGCGCATCCGTAGTGGATGCAGGTATGCTTGGAATTCAGCGCGCGCTTCTCAGCGTATCCGACAAATCAGGATTAGTTTCTTTCGCACAGGGTCTGGCGGATCGTGGGGTGACCATCCTCTCGACTGGAGGAACGGCCTGGGCTTTGCGCGAAGCAGACATCCCGGTGACCGACATTTCCGCGTTCACTGGATTTCCCGAAATGCTCGACGGCCGGGTCAAGACCCTGCACCCGA
>CAUZEO010000073.1:0-17092 GCA_963578625.1 Kiritimatiellia bacterium
CGAGCCGACCGGGCCCCGGCAACCCCATGGGCAAACGAACCGGGCCAGGTCGCCCTGATCGGTGATGTCCGGGAGACGCATCCCAATGCGGTCAATCCGATGACCAGCCACTTCGGGTACTCGCCGGAGGGCTGGACCTGGGGAAGCGAGTTTATCCCGCAGTTCTGGGTCGGGGATGATTTCCGGGGACTCTTCTGCTTTTTGGAAAGCGAAGAGGATATGAACTGGGATGGTCAGCCGCTCGAAGTCATACACAAAGGGTCCGAAACGGTTCTGAGATTGAACTTCATCAATCAGAAAACGGTGCTGAAGAGGCCCGCTCATTACAAGTTTGCGCTTCAGGCCACGCCGGTGAAGAAACGCGACCGGCGCCTGGAGCGAAGCCTGGTGAGCGAGGCAAGGCCGGAATATATTTTCGATGAATATCGCGCCCGTCCGGGAACGATCACCGGCATGGTAAATACATTCGAAGGTCGAGGTTCCACCTATGACTACGTCGTGGGAGACCCCGTGGCATTCAGGAAAAAAATCGAGTTCTACAAACCGATCGGAGCCGAATACCTGATTTGCAACGGGGCGAGTTTCTTCCTGGTGGAGGATCCGGAATACCAGCTTTACGGGGCCGAGTGGGAAGGCCTGCCGGGTGTTCGTTATCCTAATTATGGCGGGTTGGAATTCACCGGGGTCAACGTCTGCCCGCGCTCGAGCTTCGTTGATTACTATCTCTGGTGGCTCAAGCAACAGATTGAAGAATACGATATCGGCGGGATCTATCTGGACATGACGGGCGCGACCGGTTGCCTCAACAAGTACCACGGGTGCGGGTACGAGAAAGACGGCGAGTGGCGCTCTACCGCGGACCTGTTTGCTTTACGCAATTTCTATAAACGCTTCTATACCTTCCTGAAGGAGGAAGGCGAAAACCGCGGCAGGGAATTCTACGTCGTGCAGCACAGCTCCATCTACGCGAACATTCCATTTGTAGACCACGTATTCAAGGGGGAAGGTTGGGCGTCAACCGATGAGAAACTGTACGACAATCTTACGCCGACCTACTTCCGGGCTTTTGAAAACCAGCGGCCGATCGCGGCCAACTACACGTTCTATCCTCTCGTCAGTCAGCCCAAATTCCGGCATGCCAAGAAATGGGCCACGCCGGGCGACTTATTGTCACGGACTCTCGTCCAGGATGTGCTTTGCTGGGCCACCTCGGGTTTTCACAAGGAGATGGCTCCGATCTGGAATGCGTGGGAGGACTTCGAGATCGAGGATGCGGTCTGGGTTCCGTACTTTGCAAACGACCCGCGCGTGCAAACGACGTCCGATGATTTACTGGTCAGTTTCTATACCAACAGGGATCGGGCGATTTTCGTCGTATCCAACCAGACGGGAAACAGGATTCAAGCCAGGTTGAAGCTGGATCGAAAAGGCCTTGGCCTTCCTCCCGGCACGTTGCCTGCGCAGGATATCCTGGGGGGGCAGACGACAGTTGAAGGGCCTCTCTCCAACGATACGCTCTTTGATGGCAGGCGATTTGATGAAATCCAGGACTCGTCCGACAAGCATCGATATCCGCCGAGAAAAATTCCTGAGGGCCAGCCTTCCGTCCTGGAAGGTGATGAGTTTCCATTGGAAATCGGCTCACGCGACCTATTGGTATTGCGGGTGAATTAGTCTGGATACTTCATCTGGGCCTGCAGTCCCTTGGCGGCCATCGCGTAGCCTCCGTCTCCTCCATCGATGAAGTCGTTTTCGTCGTGGAAACATTCCCCGAAGCTCCGGTATGTCATCGCGGGCACATGAACGGGATTCGCATTCTCAAGTTTGCCCCCCGACGATTTCCTGCAACCTGGCGAGCACCCTTCGATAGCAGGCAGCGGCGTTGCCGCCCCGCCCCGCAACCAGCAGACACCGCGCGATGCCATGCTTGGCCGGAATGGGCTTCCATCGGCAGGAGAGTCTTCGGTGCCGGCGACAGTTGAAGTCTGCATCTCAAACGTGTCGGGGTCTTTCGTGACCAGTCGTTCCGCCAGAGCCAGCCCGCCTCCACGGAACATGGCCATCGACCGGTTCCCGATGAGAAGGAGCTTGGCTACCTAGCTAGATTGTCGCTCCCTCTCTCAGGATCCGGTCCATACCGACGACTCCGACCCGGAGTTCCAGACCGAATTGCGTGCCCGAAAGCTCCCTGAGTCCGGCCAGTTCTTCGCCGACCTTTTGCAGATATTCGGTGGGGATGAGCAGGGTGGCTCTGTCCCCGCCAAAGGCGTAAGGAAACGGAAGGTCCTGCAGCGCATTGTGGGCAGAAACAATGGAGGAAGCCCCGATCGTGTTCACGTCCTTGTACTGCCCGGTCTCAATGGCCTTGGTTGAGCCCTTCACGTCGGTAATCACGACGGCCCAGTCTCTGGGGATGGCACTGAATTTCTCGTCGCGGATGACTTCAGCGAAGTCCGTGAAACCGGGCAAATCCCGGTAGAAATACTTCGATTCCACTACGTTCCATAACTTCCCGCACCCGCATCGACTTTGATGTCCGATGCTGTGTCGACGGGTTCTTGAGCCATGTGTTCAGCGTTTCCGGGATTTCTACCTTGATCGTCGTCATGGGAGCAAGGTCCTACCCATGTTTTCAGTGGGAGGATCGGGTCGGCTCTTGATGGTGGAACGAGGATTTGGCATCCTGCCGATCAACGATTTGCGCCAGGGGAAGATGGCGTCGGGAATGACATTGAATCATGCTGAAGAAAGGTCTGTTGTAGGGCTGCTCTAATGGGAAAAGTTGTAATCACGGATTTTATTGAAGTTGACGATGACTTGAGGCCGGAACGGGCCGTTCTGGACGGCATTGCCGAAGTTTCGGCGATCGCCGCTCGAGATGATGTGGAACTGAACGGAAAAATCGAAGACGCTGTTGCGCTGATCACGTTTCATTATAGCGTGATCACACCCGCTTCCCTGGATCGACTGCAGTGTTGCAAAGTGATCGCTCGGGCGGGCGTTGGATATGACAACGTGGATATCGTCGCGGCTCGTGCCCGGGGTATCCCGGTCGTTAATGTGCCCGATTACGGATCCGAAGAAGTCGCGGATACGGCCATAGGAATGACCCTGGCGTTGACGCGGGGCGTGCATTATTTCAATAGCCGTCTCCGGGCGGGACTTGGCGATTGGAACTATACGGAAGCGGCGCCCCTGTACCGTCTTCGCGGGCGGGTTTTCGGCATTGTCGGGCTCGGTCGCATTGGCACCGCGTCCGCGATTCGGGCCAAGGCCCTGGGGATGAAAGTTCTGTATTACGATCCTTATCGGCAGGATGGATACGACAAGGCGCTCGGAATCCAGCGCGCGGATACGTTGGAAGAGCTTTTGAGTAGTGTTTGTGCGCTGAGTGTGCACTGCAATCTGAACGAAAGCTCGGAAGGCCTGATCAACCGAAATGCAATCGCGGCAATGCCTCGCGGATCGTATCTCGTGAATACGGCGCGGGCCGGTGTGGTGGAGACGGCTGCCGTGATCGAGGCGCTGGAATCGGAGCACCTTGCCGGCGCCGCTCTCGATGTTCTGGTGACCGAGCCGCCGGAGGTCTCGGATCCGGCGGTTGCGGCGTGGCGGGATCCGAATCATCCGGCCCACCACCGCCTGATTCTGAATCCGCACTCCGCTTTCTACTGCGAAGAAGGATTTGACGAGCTTCGTTCGAAAGCTGCCCGCGCCTGCCGTGCGGCTATTCTCGGTGAACCGTTGCGGAACGTTGTGAATTGATCCCTTTCGCAAGGATTTTGACCTCACTTTTCTGGGAGCAGACGACTACTTTCCGGTGTTGCCAGTTCTGAGTTGCCGCAGAGCCGGCATAATGGTTCCCTACAAGTACAAGTAATGACACAAACCATTCAGCAACAATTCGCCGGCATGCGGGATCTTCGTTACCACCCGATGGGCGTAGAGGATCCCGGTCGGCTGTCGCGGGAACAGATCGATGGGTTCAACAAGAATGGCTACTTGCCGGGCATCCCAATTTTTCGCGGTGCCGATATCGATGCGAACCGAGAGTATTTCGACCGCCTGCAGGCAATGGCTGAGTCCGTAGGCCAGGATAATTATGCGATCAATGGGTGGCAGTACTGCTGCGAGGGCATACACGATTTGTGTACGAACTCCATCATCGTAGACATCATAGCCGATTTGCTCGGGCCGGATGTTATTTGCCTGGGGGCGCATTTTTTTTGCAAACTGCCGCACGATCCTAAGCAAGTCTCATGGCACCAGGACGCGGCGTACTGGCCGCTGACACCTTCGAAGATCGTCACCGCGTGGCTGGCGATCGACGATGTCGACCTCGAAAATTCAGCGCTTCGCGTAATTCCCGGCTCGCACCTCATCGGCGAACTCACCACGGTGTTGAGCGAGAACGATGAAAGCAATGTGCTCTCGGAGAAAGTTCCAGAGGCGGAGAGCCTCGGCGATCCGGTGCACCTGGTACTGAAGGCCGGAGAGATTTCCCTGCATTCGGATTTGATCCTGCACAGTTCGGAGCCGAACAATTCCGACCGTCGGCGCTGCGGCGTGGCCCTTCGTTACTTTTCTCCCGACGTTCGTTCACGGATCGACGGATGGGTTACTCATTCCATCTGGTGCCGGGGCGGTGATCCGAGCGGGCATTGGGTGAATGTTCCAAGACCTGTCGGGGATACGATCCCGGGCTCCATTGCGGACTGAGCCCTCACAAGGAAGACCATGACAAGAGAATAAAGGGACGAACTCTACTCTTTTGCTCCCTCATGACCTTCCCTTGCACTGCTCGGGCTGGAAGCCCAAGCTACTTCGGAGGCTCGAGATCCGTGATCTTTCGCATCGTTAGGGTGAAGTCCGCTACTCCTGCACGTGGAGTTGCCTCCGCATTACGGTTCGATCCAGGTTGGGCGTGGCGTGATTTTGTAGACAAAGGCATGGTCACAGGGGACGTTGGGTTTCTTCCCGTTCGACATGTCCTGGAGCGGCGGGCTCACGACCAGGCCCGCCTCCGACTGCTTCCACTCCAGTCGGTCCATCGGTACGCCAAGCATTCGCACGGTGGCGCCTTCCTCCGCGACAAGGCGGGGAAACGTCGGCCCCGTCGACTCCCACTTCATGAGGATGGCATAGAGGGAGTCGTCCTTGGTCGTGTAGCGCACGTGGGTCCCCGCCGCGGTGAAGTCCTGCGGACTGCCGTCGACCCAGGGACGCGTGCCATAGATGGCCTCTCCATTGACCCGTAACCAGTCGCCCATCCCCAGCAGCGCGCGCTTCTCCAGCGCAAAGTGATCCGGTGGGCCGAGAAAGATCGCTGGTTCGAGTCCCCCGCCCTTGGCCGTACAATCGATCAGCCATTCGATAACGTTATTCGCCAGTCCGCCCGACTCCCGGGTCGGTGTGGAGTCCACACCGTAAAACAACTCCCGATAGCGGATGTAATACCCATCCGATATTTCATCGTGCGGCGGCGATTCTTCTTTGCGGTACCAATCTCCATGGTGCAACTTGCGGCCCCAGGTGGCGCTCTTGTAGGAGCCCAGCGCATCTTCCGCCGCCACGTCTTTCTGTTTCTCGGAATGATTGTAGTAGTAGGCCAGAAGCTCCTTGCTTCGCATGTTGTCGGCCGTATCTCTCATCTTGTCCCCGTCGAACCAGAGCGTGGAGGGTTGATACATGTCGATCGCTTCCTTGACAGTCTCAATCCACTGGGGATGCTCCTTGGGGTGGATGTAGTTGGTGTAGATCCCGAATCGCATCCCCCGGGCGCGAACCGCCCGGGCCATGTCGCCGATGTAGTCGCGGTCCTTGGGCCCCATCCGCATGAACGCGCTGCCTTCCACATCATTGTACATGCTGGGATGGTTGAGGATGAACGAGGTCCGGGCAAAGACGACATAGCGGCAACCCGCATCGAACGCCAGCTGGGCGAAGCCCTCGGGATCCCAGGGAATGCGGTCCCACGCCCTCGCGGTCCAGTGCTCCGGCCAATGGCTCGAAACGTGCGGGGCGACATTCGGCTTGTGACCGTGCAGCTTGTGATGCGCCTCCCACTCCTTCTCCGTAAAGCCCGGCGCGTAAATGAAGAGGCCAAGCTTCGCATCCATGAGCCACTCCGGCGTCTGGTGCTGATCCAGCGACTCCCACGTCGGCTCATAAACAACCCGCTCCGCGCCGAAGGCCAGAAGAGATGACTCTATGAGAAGAATTAGTGGAACGGTTTTTCTAAGAAATGAGGTTCTATTATTTATGGTCTACTCCCGTGGTTATCAGAATTCCGTGCGGCCTCCGGCAGCGGGTTTCGGGGCCAGAGTTTTCAGAGGTGCCGGAGTTGTACTTAGAATCAAGTGCGCTGGTCACGCCAAGAGCTCACGCCGTCTTCAAGTTCGGAATCTGCGATCATATAATCCACTCGACGAAATTGTTTCAGTGAAAGGTCCAGTCAGCGCCTACTTCCCTGGACGTCCTCTCCATTGTTCCAGTAGTTGCAATATTTCGTCTCGCGATTCGAAGGGCTTGTATACCACCCGGCCCCGCAAGGCAATCTCCTGGCCCTCGCAAGCCGGCCGTGAAATCAATTGAAAATCCCAGGCCGGGTTCCAGGTCTTCTCCTCCTCCGACCAGCCGCCTCCCACCGGGGACTGCAGGATCCGAAGCCCCGGGGCTGGATCAAAAAGATAGAGCAACATCATCCTGCCATTTGCCGGGCGGCCGTAAAACATGGGCTCGGCGTACCGCCTGTGGGACTGCGAATAGACCAGTCGGGCGAAAGGCTGCGCCGCACTTGCGCCCTGTTCCCGATGATCCGGATGGGAAACCGGATCCGACCCGGTGACGCCGGCATGCACCCCGTGAGCATCGGCGGCCAGTTTCATCCATCCGGTGGGCGACGAATCTTCCGGCCAGTCGCCCAGGAAGCTGATTCCAGAATCCGCGGGGGCATGGAGGTAGCTGGCCCAAAACATGCCAAGCCATCCCCCCGCGGGCTCCTTACGGGGAATCGCGCGGAACTCGAATTCGATCCGATTATCCTCCACTTGGAAGCGTGTCCAACTTTCCACACCAGTCCAGGCGGTGGGGGGTTGATGGAGAACGGCGCTTGAATCCGTAGCCTCGACAAGACGCATCGGAGTGTTGCGGGGCTCGTAGATCAATTCTTTGTGATCCACCGCGGATTGAAATCGTTCATCGTAACAGTGTTCGAAATTCAGTCCTGCATAGGAAGGGGCAAAGCAATTGGCGGGGGCGTGGCGGCTTTTCAGCGACCAGATTCCATTGTACCCCCCGCAGTGGCTGGAGACCGGACCGGTTCCTGGCTCATTGTCCCCGACCACCACTTCTAATTCGTTAGATCTGAGAATGACGTGACTCATGATTCGCCATCATCCGCATGCCGGGCCGCGAGTCAATCGGAAGAGTTGAAATGCATGTTCAATCGCGGAGTTATTTCCCTGGATTTGCGGGACACCTTCAGTTGTGCATTGTTATCGTGGGATATGAGGGTAAAGCACGTGCTTCTGTTCCTTGCTTTTGTGCCCGGTATTTCGATCGTGTGGCCGGGGAGCAGGGCGTGCTGCCCGACAGCGAACGTGCCTCTCAGGTTTTGGCCGACTCACCCCGTCACGGCGAATGGGTCGACATCGACCTGCCGGGCGACGGGGCGACGATTAAAACCTTTGTCGCTTACCCCGAACGCAAAGACAACGCCCCCGTGCTGGATTGCAACCTTTGAAGATCCGGCGTCCGCCGGAGCCGTCCCAGCGCGGTTCGGGTGAGTGCGGTCTTCGGTGATCCGGGCATGAAAACAAACTCACCCGCTTCGATGCTGAAAGAATTGTTTCATTAAAAATCGAATACTCAATATCTAATGTTGAAGGATTTACTAAACACGATAACACTCACCAGGTGCCTCGCCTCCCTCCAGACGCCTCTGCCCTCCTCTACCTGAAGCAGCCGCAACTTACACCGGACCTTTGCGAGCGGCTGCTAGCCTTTAACCGGGAATACCAGACGAAGGGCTTCCGGTACTTTGCGTATCTGAAACTGATGTGGGAGAAACGCTATCCAGGGAAAACCTTTCCCGGGCTCTGTGCGGAGGTCGATTCGATTTCGGGCGAGATGCGGCCGCTGGAAGAGCAGCGGGTCTGGGGCTGGGGCGATACGCGGGCACTGGGGATCTGGTGTTACTTCCTGATGAAGGGCCGGATTTCAGATGAAGAGGTGACGCTCGATGTGGAGGGCGATGCCGTCACCATCAATCTGAAAGCTTTCTACTCTGATTACTGCCGGCACATCTACCGCTGCCTTCGGGAGCGGATGGAATTGTGCGGCGGCCGAATCCCCTTCCTGGCCGACGTGGAAACGAACCGTCCCAGTGACGATCCCCGTAACTTGAAGACTCACGAGGGGGAAATGACCTCAACCGACATTTTTGCCATCAATGCATTCTTTCAATACGGCCTGTGGCAGGATGACACGGAATCCATTGAACTCGGAGAGCGAATTCTCGACGATTGTCTTCGCGCAGGGGTTGAGAACCGGTTCGTGAACCATCTCACCCGGCAGCGCAGTTTTGAGCACACCCACGGCGTTTTGATGGTTTGCGTCGGAGCAGTAGTCGACACGTTGAAAGCGATCGACTTAATCGACACGCGGTATGACGTGATGAAGGATCGTCTCGTGCGCGCAGGTCGCTGGGCGCTCGATCAATTCTGCGGGCATCATTGGGATCCGCATCTCGGGTGGTTCAGTGAGTACCTGCATCCAGTTGACAAGACTCCGTTTGAAGACTCGAACGGACACATCGTCTGCGATCCCGGCCACACGGCCGAGGGTGTGGGATTCTTTGCCGAGTACCTGAATTGGCTGCCGGATCCGGAGAGCACGAGCTTTCGGTTCGGGAAAGACAATACGACAGAAGCACTGCAGGATATTCTTCTGTTCGTGCACGAACATGGGTACGCCGCCGCCGGCGTGATGTTCAAAAACATCGACCTGAAAACGATGAAGGGCATTGCCGAATCCATCCGACCCGATGTTCAATCGACGACGGCCCCCTGGTGGAATGTCCGCGAGTGCGCGGCGGCAGCCATCAAGTTATATCAGCTTACGGGGGACCCGCGGATGTGGGAGATTTACCAGAAGGCATTTAATGCGGCTTATCAGAACTATCCCAACCGGAGTATCGGGGGACTCATGGTTCAGAATCTGGACGCATTCACGCTCGAGCCGGTTCCGATCTTTCCCGCAACCGGCAACCTGGATCCAATGCACAGCCCTCGAGCGCGCGAGCGGGAGATCGAGGCGTTGGAAAGGATGGAAGGTGTCACGTAGCACGGGTTTCGGATGGGGTCTGCTACGCGGGTCTACCCGTTCTGCCACCCTCGCATCACTGCCGCCATTTTTTCTGCCACAAATCGGAGGGTCATTCTTTGGGCTTCCCAGGTGACGCCCCCTACGTGAGGAACGATGGTCATATTGTCGTGCTCGCGCGCATAGGCAATGAGCGGATGTTGATCCAGATCATCCCGCCATTCGCCCACGATCACGTCGGCGCCGAAGCCACCGATCTTGCCGCTGTTCAACGCTGCCAACAACGCCTCTTCATCAATGATTTTCCCCCGGCTGGTGTTCACGAGAATCACGCCGTCCTTCATTTTCGCAATCCGCTCCGCGTTCAAAAAATGCTCATTGTCTGCCGTCAAGTGAATGTGAATCGTAATCACGTCGGCTCGAGCGGCAAATTCGTCAAATTCCAGATACTCCAGATCCGCAATTCGCTTCCGCGGATTGGAGTCGCACCCGATCACGTTCATGCGGAACCCGCGGCCGAAGTCCACCATCATGCTGCCGAGCCGGCCCACGCCAAGCACGCCCAGAGTTTTGGCGGAGAGTTGATGACCTCGATAACGATCGCGGGCCCAGAGACCCTTCATTGCCGCATTGTGCCCGGCCGGAACCTTCCGTGCCGCCGAGAGCATCAGGGTAAACGCCAGCTCGGCGGTGGATGTGATCTGGTCAAGGAGCGCGTACTCGGTTCGAATGCTCTCCATTTGAATGCCGAACTCCTCCAGTGCATCGAGATCCAGGTGGTCCAATCCTGTGGAGGGCGTATAGATCAATTTCAGCCGCCCGGACGCCCCACGCTGGGCGAGCTCACGGTCGATCCGAACTTTCAGCGACGGCAGATACGCGTCGTATTCGTGAATGTGGTCCAAGAGGTACTGTCGATCCGGTTCCCTGACATCGACTTCCCCGATCTCCCGCAGCGGATCCAGGCTCGTGGGACCGATTTCGGCGGACATGCAGAGAATGCTAAACTTTTTCGTGCTCATATCTTTTGAATTCATACAATACAGAGAATCTTTCAGGCACCGATGAAGTGTCCCTCTTAGGAATGGATAAGTATATGACGTTTGCGCCTACCACCGTGCAGTATCCCAGGCGGAATGTACGCCGCGGACAAACGTTTCCGCACTGGCAGAGGCACCGCCTGGCACTGTGGGCCGCACCGTGCCACGCTTGACTTGCGGCTGTTTTGGGGCCAAATCTCCTATGTGTGTGTGTTTTCAGACAAAACAACCCCGATTCAAGAGGGGTCGTAGATGCCGGAGGGCATTCACACTGATCGAACTCCTGGCCGTCATAGCCATCATCGCCATATTGGCGGCGCTTCTGACGCCGGCCATTCGACAGGCCAGGGACGCCGCGGAGGCTTCTGGATGTCTGTACATGTTGGGGAAGATTGGCAACGGCCTTCAAGGCTACATGAACGATCACGATTTCTTCACGCCCCCTTACTCTACCTGGTACTCCGTTCCGCGTCCCGTTTTGAAGCCGGACCGGGTCCGATACAACCAATACCGAAGGGTCTGGACCCAGACGGAGTGGTCCAAGAGTGGAGACTACCAGCATTGGTTTCGGGACGGGGATGGTTTTCTAGCCGAGTATATGGGAACCTACGAAGGTGCAAACCAGGGGGTTGTCTTCTGTCCGGCCGGCCCGCAGGGACCTGCACCGTTTACACATCAGGGCGTGCAGTATTCAATGTTCGCGGAACGTGAACAGAGTCTCGGCTTGAACGTTCACGCTACAAATCTGGGTGCCGGGGGCAATGGAGATGCCGGGCGTAATTATGATGTTTTCGAATCACCCGCCCTGTTTGTCATCTTTACTGATACCCAGGGACAGTCCGTATATTCCTGGTATCGTCCCGAGAACGCCTCTCGTCCTGAAGAGTACACCTCGATTACCCCGGTGAGTCGGCACTCCGAAAAATTTAATGCGGCATTCCTCGATGGCCATGCCGAACCGTGCACTTACGAACAGCACTACAACGCGAAGTACTTCACGCAGCCGGAACCATAGAGGCTTCCCGTCGGCGTTCGAAATTGAGCATTCGAATCTTCATCTCTCCTCTTTATCGATGAAGAGGAGGGATAAAGAGGAGGGATGAGGATTGCAAAAATTTACGGTATTCAGAAACAAGTCTGGCCTCAGAAGGCGCCGCGCCATCTGATTTTTCAGGTTTGAGATTCCCCCCTTCGTCGTAAACTTTGTCTCACAGCTTCCGCCGATTAGGCTCGCGAGTCGGTTCGCGAGTTAGGGAAAGCCAACTCGCGCGCCTAATCGAACCGCCAACCATGTTCGACTCATCCCGGCCGGTTCCTAAATACTGCCGGGACGGAAAGAGTAAGCTCGTGACGATGGGGGGGGGAGGCCGATACTCTCAAACAAAAAAACTTGACACAGCTAACGCAAAGCCGAGGAATGAGGGCTCTCTCCAAAAAAAAATCAATTTTCTCCCGTTTTTTGTAGGTCCCCCCCCCCCCTCGAAATGCTATATTCGCACGCCTATATATAGCCGGAGTCGCTGTCGCGACCGGAGCAACCAAGTGCGAAGCACCGAACGAAATGGAGAGAAACATGAAGAAAAGAGTCAGAACACTAATCGTCGCGATTGCAGCGGGAACGTTGTTCGCCTTCTCGAGCCAAGCGGCTCTTCTGGTGGACCTCAACGCATCCAACTCGGGAGCGGCGGGCGAATGGCACAGTAGCGCGGGTTCCTACCCAGGTTATTATGAGCACGATGCTCAGAATGGAGCCCCTGTGAAAGAGACGGACGTGAACGGGGTTACCTATTTCTCAACTCGGAATAGTAGCGGTTGTTGCAACGGATTCATCGGGGGCGACGACTCGGGGGGTACCCAGCAGCATCCATCGGGCAACGAACCGCAGTTCGTCCTCAACGGGTCGAATCCCGGCGACTTCACGTTCGAAGTCTGGATGCGCAAGAGAGGGAACCGGATCGGCCCGGCAGCAACCATTCTCGGAATGAAATCCGCGAATGCGGACGAGCGATTCATTCTCCATCTGTGGGACAGTGACGGAGCCGAAAGCTTAATGGATATAGGCGTGAAGGCCGGTGGTACCTCAGTGTATCTTATCGACCAGTTTAACTTTGGCAATAGAGGCGGCGATGCCCCATTCGAACATTTTGTATTTACGTGGGACAACTCGGCCTCGACCATGGATCTTTTCAATGACGGCACCAGCGGCGTATCCAATATGTCCTTTCCCGGGGTGACGTTCAGTGCCTCGACGATATTCGATGGGACGACGCTCTTCAATTCCTTCGCCAACAATTCAAGCGGTAACGTCCGGTTCAACGGCGATATCGCGCGGGTCAGGATCCACGACAATATCCTCAGTCAGGGCGACATCGCCGCCAGTTTCGCGGCCGGACCCAACGGGATCGTCCCTGAACCCGGCACCATGGCCCTGCTGCTGATGGGCGGACTCGCCCTTGCTGCCCGGCGCCGGAAAATCCGGCACTGATTGAGGCCCTGGCGCCGCGCCCACTTGTTGGGAAGATAAATTGCAAAATGGCCTGCCCCCTCCCGAAAAGCGAGAGGGGGCAGGCTTGCTAAAATGAGTGATGCCGGAGGCTGTCTTCACGAGTCGGAGATCTGATATGAAAAAACAACTGACGCAATGCATTACGATGGGAGTCTGCTTGTGGTTTGCAGCCTCCAGCCAGGCGGCTCTTCTGGTGGACCTCAATGCAGCCAACTCGGGATCTAATACGACATGGGAGAACACCGCCACGGCCTTCCCGGGCTGGTATGAGGACGATGATCAGAATGGAGGCCCCGTGAAAAATACGGACGTGAACGGGGTTACCTATTTCTCAACCGCCACCGCCGAGGGCGGCCAAGGATTCATCGGGGGCGACGACTCGGGGGGTACCCAGCAGCATCCATCGGGCAACGAGCCGCAGTTCAACCTCAACGGTACGAATCCCGGCGACTTCACGTTCGAAGTCTGGATGCGCAAGAGAGGGAACCGGATCGGCCCGACAGCAACCATTCTCGGTATGAAATCCGCGAATGCGGATGAGCGATTCATTCTCCATCTGTGGGACAGTGACGGAGCCGAAAGCTTAATGGATATAGGCGTGAAGGCCGGTGGTACCTCAGTGTATCTTGTCGACCAGTTTAACTTCCCAAATAGAGGCGCCACCGACCCATTCGAACATTTTGTATTTACGTGGGACAACTCGGCCTCGACCATGGATCTTTTCCATGAAGGCACCAACGGCGTATCCAATATGTCCTTTCCCGGGGTGACGTTCAGTGCCTTGACGGTTTTCGATGGGACGACGCTCTTTAATTCCTTCGCCAACAGTGCAAGCGGTAACAACCGGTTCAACGGCGATATCGCGCGGGTCAGGATCCACGACGAGATTCTCACCCTGGACAACATTGTTGACAACTTCCTCCTCGGGCCCAACGGGACCGTCGATCCGGTCGACGCGGATGCCATTACCCTGGAAGACGTCGTGGTGTTGCAATACACCAGTAACGTAGCGAGCGTCTACCACCTGGAATTTACCACCGATCTGATTAATTCAAGTAGCTGGCAGCGCGCGGGCGCGAACATAACAGGAGATGGAAACATCCAGTTCCTTTACGATCCCGCCGGCAACGACACCAATAAGGCATACCGGATCATCACGGAGTAAAACCAAGATCTTCAGTGTGACCGAAGGTTCGATTCGCAGAGCGGAGTGCTCAATCATCAGCGCGTTTACGCTGATTGAGTTGCTTGTGGTGGTGGCCATCATCGCGGTGCTGGCCGCCTTGATGATGCCCGCCCTGAAGGACGCGCTGGAACAGGGCAGGCGCGCCCTGTGTAAATCGAATCTGCACCAGATCCACCTGGGCCTGATGGGCTATGCCTACGATCACGACGGCGAGTTTCCGTTGACGTGGACCAGTTTCTATCGCTATCGCGCCGTGGTGAACATCTTCGGCACCCAGGACGATCCCCAGCTTGCCTACGAGGAAGAAGGCTACACCGCCCGTGGTGTCTGGTACTGTCCCAGCAACCGTGTCACTTGCCCCGGCGTATCCGCCAAGCCCGGCCCCGACGCATGGGTGAATGGATGGGGCGCGTCGAGCTATTTCCTGGTCTGGGGCCTCGGCCAGTTCGGCAAGATCACCGGCGATCCGGGCTATGGCTGGGCGGCGGTGGACAGTGCCTCACCGGCCAACGTGCTGCTTACCGGCGATATGCTCGCGGAGTCCCCCCTCCCATATCCGTTCCCTGTTCAGTGGACAAACCACCGCGGCAACGGCGATCTGCGGGACGGCGGAAACTTCGGGTATCAAAACGGGGCCGTCGAGTGGTGGCCACTCGACAAGTGCACGTTCATTTATAAAACCTACTACGACGCGCCCGAACCATGGAGCCTGCCGCCTATCAGGTACGGTCCCGGGGCGAAGTAATTCCTTTTCGGTAGTTGAACTCGATGAGCACATACGATTGCAAACCGACTCTCACGGATAGCCAGGTCCTGGAGTTTTGCAAGACCGGCTACCTGATCCTGGAGGGGGTCGTTCCCGAAGAGATCAATCGTCGCACGTTGGAATGGCTCGAGGAACTTCATGCCGGTGGAGAAAACCGGGTCCAGGCGTGGAAACTGTTGCACGAGGATTGGTTCTCCGAAAACGTGTTGCGCAACCCGGAAGCGGCCGGCGCGATGCGCTCACTCCTTGGGACGGATTATCAAGAGCCGGAGTGGATGTCGTATTTCCGGGGCGAAGGAAACCTCCCGGGCGGGCAGTGGCACGTGGACGGCGGTTCGAAGTTCGGGCCGCAGATCAATGCGCTGAAGTGGTTCTACCTGCCCTCGGATGTGACCGACGACATGGGGCCGACCGAATTCGTACCAGGCTCTCATCACACCCTCAACCAGGTTCGCTTCATGGCTCACTACGATGGAATCCGCGGCTGCTGGAAGGCCTCGGGCCCTGCGGGGTCCATCTACCTGACGGCGTACCAGATGTGGCATCGTCGAGGCGTCTCCACCCAGGATGGAATCCGTTACATGGTCACCTCCAGCGCGCATCGCACCTCGCCGCCGACGCGCGATTGGATCGAGGAGTCGGACTTCGATTTCAGATTGGCCGACTACCAGTTGGAAAGCCCTCGATTCGGGGAGCAGTTCCGCTCCAGCGTGGATACCGCCCGCATGTTTTGCTGGCTATGCGGCAAGGGTGAAGCCTTCCAGCGAGGCGACGGCCCGGGGTGGCCCATGCCCCGCACCACGCCATATCCCTGGTCCAATGTTCCGGAAGAGATCGCAGAACTCGGCGCGCATCTGGATACGTCGGAGCCGACGCTGAAGGGGCGGTGACGGGGACGAATACCGGCACTAGCTGGTTCCCAATCTTCGTCCCGGTCCTAAGAGTTGGGCACTAACCCGCATAGCGCTGACTTCAGGGATCCTTTGCAAGAGCGGAACCTCGGTGCGAGAGCGCGGCGACCCGCCGGCTTAGGACAGAAAGAATTCCGTGATAACAATCTATCGAGCAACTCCACAAACGTGAACGAATCCATTGTCCATGGATACGAACTTGCTAAGCACAGCACCAGGCCTTATGGTTGGCGCATGTTCGAGGGGAAACGGACAGGCGGAAGCTCGATCGGTTCGTGCTCCAAGGCACGGAATGTAAAATAATTATCGATCAATCTCACAAAAGTATATGTTGAAAAACCGCTCTATCATTCTTTATACACTGTTCTTTTTTTCCGGATTTAGCGCACTTGTTTTTGAAACCGTCTGGCAAAGACAGATGGTACATGTCTTCGGAGCAAGTGGGCCCGCCAGTACGGCAATATTGACTTCGTTTTTTCTAGGTATTGCCTTCGGAAGTAAATTGGGAGGCAAACTTCTTAATCGTGTGCAAAGCACGATGCGTGTCTATGCATACATAGAAATCTGGATCGCAATATGGGGGTTGATGGTACCTGCGCTGCTTGGTTGGATAGAGCCTCTGTACATTAAGATTTTTCAGGTAACCGATCCCGGTTTTGCTTTATCATTAACGTATCGATACCTAATGGCGATCATGGTAATCATGCCGGCCACGCTTGGCATGGGGGCAACGTTGCCTTTTATGAACAGACTGCTTACTGATTTAAAAGGGCAGGTTGGTAAAGGGGTGTCTCTTGCTTATGGCATAAATACAATTGGTTCGGTGTCGGGGACCTTGTTTACGGGGTTCGTATTCTTGCGTTTTCTTGGAATACAAAATTCTCTATTTTTAGCGGCAAGTATCAATACCCTGATAGCGGGAATCGCTTATTCCATGTATAAGATCGTCCTGATCCGCCCTGTTTCCCCGCCTCCGGAGTTGACGGGAAAGCAGGGGGAGCTTGATGGCAGGATGAAAGTCCTGGGCTGTAAAGTGTCACTATATCCATGGCTGGTCAGCATATACTTTTTCTGCGGGTTTATTGCGCTTGGTTATGAAATAACCTGGATAAGGCTGCTAAGTATATTTAACACCCAGAGCATTATTACCTTTACCCTTGTTCTTGCCGTGTATTTGCTCGGTTTTTCAAGTGGTAGTCTTATCCTTTATCCCTATCTGGCGAGGAAAGTTTCTACTACCCGGATTTTTTGTCTTTCTTCCCTGGGTGTGGGTGTATCTGCCCTATTATTGATCCCGGTACTCTATCGATTTCCCGATGTAAACTGGAATTTTATAGTAGGTGATACTCCCGATGTTGG
>CAUZEO010000074.1:0-17015 GCA_963578625.1 Kiritimatiellia bacterium
GTCCTACTCGAATCTTCGACCTTCGAGTAGGATGATCGAGTACGCTTGTATCCCTCAAAGCCGACTCTTCTCAACCGTCTTCTTACTCGCATATCCTACTCGAATCATCACCCACCTGCCTGCCTGCCTGCACGGCGGTGAATACACACGAGTGAAACGCCCCTTCTCAAGTCAACATTTGTCTGCATCCCATTCTCAATCAACGTGTTACAGAAATGCGTTTTCCCGGATTGACATGGGCGCGGAAAAGGCGCTAGCATGAAGGCTAAGGTACAATCTGTCCTATGGTGGGGCAGTCAAAACAGGAGACGAGAGATGAAAACTGGATCATTGATTGGTTTGGCAGTGGGGTTTGCGGTATGTGGGACGACGGCGATGGCCACCACGCTGTTTTACGACGACTTCCAAGGTTATACTGCCGGTAGTCCGCCGCCGAGCCCTTGGATAGACGGTAGCCCGCCGATAACCGTGTCCGACTACAGCAACCCGAATTTAACGGCTA
Organism: Kiritimatiellia bacterium; assembly: GCA_963578625.1. GTDB lineage: Bacteria > Verrucomicrobiota > Kiritimatiellia > SLOV01 > SLOV01 > CAUZEO01. Next base: position 503 of record CAUZEO010000074.1, read on the forward strand.
CCTTTATCTTCGGCAACCCCAACGACCACCGGTGGGGGGCATCCTTCGTCCCTATCGATACGACGGGTGGGGGCACCGCTTACGCCAGGTTGCGGGTGAATCAGTACGGGGGTGCGCAGTTAGCACTTACTGAGAGCCTCGGGAACTACGCGTATGGTATAAATTACGACGACGACAATGTAAGGTTTCAGCTGGACGACTACAAGGGCTCGCGGGACTCCTACTCATCAAGGATCAGGGTGAACGGAGTGAATCATGACCCTGGACCTGATTTCCCTATGGTGAACTCGACCTGGTATGATTTCCGCTTAACCTGGGCGGCCAACCATCAGGACTTCACGTTCGAGTACAAGCTCACCGGCGATACGAATTACACGCTCGTTCATCAAACCACGACGCCGGAACCGCTGACGTTGAACTATTTGGGCCTGAGTCAGGCGATCTACTCCAGCGGCAACGGCGCGCAATGGGTCGGTGTCGTGCCGGAGCCGTCCGTTTTCGCGCTCCTGGCCCTGGGCGGAGGAGCGATCCTGTGCCTCCAGCGGCGCGTTCGCGAAAGATAGGCCCAAGCCCCGGGCAGGCTCGGTAGAAGAATTAGACTGGTCAGCGCGCGCGGCAGAAATGCGCGTGTCTGACCGGTTCAGTCGGTTGCAAGGAGAAAAAATGCTTTTATCGGCTTGACGCAGGCAGGTGAATGGTTGAACCGAGTATAGTAGTGAGACGGTTTGGATGGGGCAGGATTTTCTGCGTTGCACGGCCCGCAGACGGGCACGAGGATAAGGAGCGGTCGATGTTGAATAGATACATGAAGGGCGTGCTGGGAGTGGCTTTGCTGACGGTCACGGGGCCTCTCGTCGTATCAGCGAATCCGATTGTTGTGGACACAACCGGCGAGACCTACACCTACGGCGCTACCTCCGTCGGTCAGGACACGAATTATGGTCACCTTGAACACTTCTCTGTGGTCGAGGCAAGTGACAATCGCTCACGCGGGCTGGTGGCCTTCGCGAATCTCCCGTCCGTGTCCGGCATCGAGGTTGCCAGGGCGGTGGTGCGGATGGAGTTGAAACAGGCGTTTGGCGCCAGGATCGAGGTTTACGCGCTGACCCAGAGTTGGGTCGAGGGGGATGGGACGGCCGATTCGGGTGCGACCTACCACACGTATAACGGGTGGGACGACTGGACCGTTTCGGGCGCGCTGAACGATACCGAAATCCCCGCGATCGATGAAATCCGGCTGCCCAATGTCGGGTCCGGTTCAACCGGCACGTTCGTGGAGTGGGACGTGACGCCCACGGTGAGGGACTGGCTGGACGGCAACATTAGCAACTTCGGATTCCTCTTTTATGAAACCCTGAATGCGGCCTCGGCGAGCAGCGGCTTCCACTCGAAGGAATCCACGGAGCCGGGGGTGACTGCACCGCAGTTGATCATTGACGTTGTGCCCGGGCTTACGGACGTCGTGGTGGACAAGACCGCGGCGATCGAGTTCCTCAGCACGACGGGTCAGCCGTACCGGCTGGAGTGCGCGACCGACCTGGTCAGCTCCGGCGCCTGGCAGGGTGTTGGCGCCACCGTGACCGGTACCGGAACCAACCTGTACTTGTTCAATGCCCAGACGGGATCCACGACCTCCAGGGCCTATCGGATCGTGTCGGAGTAACCCGGAACCGAAAAGGTGCAACCTTTATCAATCAAGGAGACGACCATGAAAACGCGCGGGCTGATTTCTTTGGCGGCGGTGATTTCCATAAGTGGGTCGGCGGCGATGGCTGCCACGACGTTTTACGACGATTTCCAGGGTTATACTCCCGGTAGTCCGCCGCCGAGCCCTTGGGTAGACGGCACCCCGGCGATAACGGTCAGCGACTATTTTAACGGTAACCCGGATTTAACGGCTAACTTTATCTTCGGCAACCCCAACGACCACCGGTGGGGGGCATCCTTCTACCCCATCGATTCGACGGGTGGGGGCACCGCTTACGCCAGGTTGCGGGTGAATCCGTACGGGGGTGCGCAGTTAGCGCTTACTGAGAACGTCGGGAACTACGCGTATGGTATAAATTACACCGACGACAATGTAAGGTTTCAGCTGGACGACTACCGGGGCACGCGGGACGCCTACTCATCAAGGATCAGGGTGAACGGAGTGAATCATGACCCTGGCCCTGATTTCCCTATGGTGAACTCGACCTGGTATGATTTCCGCTTAACCTGGGCGGCCAACCATCAGGACTTCACGTTCGAGTACAAGCTCACCAGCGATGCGAATTACACGCTCGTTCATCAAACCACGACGCCGGAACCGCTGACGTTTAACTATGTGGGCCTGAGTCTGGCGGTCTACTCCAGCGGCAACGGTGCGCAATGGGTCGGTACCGGTTCGGAGACCGTTTCGGTGCCGGAGGAGACCTCGCTTACGGAGTGGTACGAAGACTTCCAGGGTTATAATGTCGGTGTTGCGCCGCCGAGCCCTTGGTTAGACGGCACCCCGCCGATCACCGTCAGCGACTATTTTAACAGTGACACGAATTTAACGGCTACCCATATCTTCGGCAACTTCAACGACCACCGGTGGGGGGCATCCTTCCGCCCCATCATTTCATTTGGCGAGGGCACCGCTTACGCCAGGATGCGGGTGAATCCGGGCGGGGGTGCGCAGTTAGCGCTTACTGAGAACGTCGGGAACTACGCGTATGGTATAGATTACAACGGCGACAGTGTAAGGTTTCAGCTGGACGACTACCAGGGCACGCGGGACGCCTACTCATCAAGGATCAGGGTGAACGGAGTGGATTATGACCCTGGCCCTGATTTTCCTATGGTGAACTCGGACTGGTATGATTTCCGCATAACCTGGACGGCCGACCGGCAGAACTTCACGTTCGATTACAAGCGCGACACCAACTCGGTGTGGACCCTCGCTCATCAAGTCTCGACGCCGGAACCGCTGACGTTGAACTATGTGGGCCTGGGTCTAGCGGTCTACGACAGTGGCAACGGGGCGCAATGGGTCGGCTACTCGTTGGTGCCGAGCAAGCCTTCGGTTGCGGACATGCAGATCCTCCAGGACAACGCGGCGATGGAGTTCCCCAGCTTGGCGGGTCAGCCTTACCTGCTGGAATACACGACCGACAACGCCAGCACCTGGCACAGCGCCGGCGCCAGCCTGACCGGAACCGGGGGCAACATGTACTTCTACGATCCCCAAGAGCCGACGGGATCCAGCACGTCCAAGGCCTATCGCATCGTGACGCCGTGACCGGCATCCCAAACGGCGCGAAGCCCCTCGGCAGGCTCACGAGAAACCGCCGCACTCCATATCCGCGACCGTGCACCGGAAGAAGCCTGTCGTGCCATCCGCGAACGCTCTCCTGAGCGTTCGTTCTTTCCGCTGTTGCCGCCGCGGCCTCCGCGTCACCCGCCCAGGGCCCGGAGCAGTTGGTCGAGAATCCCTATTCCCTCGAATGGGATAAGGACAGGCCCGCCGCTTGGAGTCCGCTGGGTGATGCCGACATCATGTGGACCGCGAGCCTTCCCGGTCTGAAGCGCTCACCCAACATCTACCCGGACGCGGCATCGACAGCGTCTACCCCGCGCTCCGGGAGCATGTCGGTTTCTTCACGTCTCGGGGCCGAGAAGTGGATCTTCTCTTTCTCTCGGTCAAGGGCGGGGGCCACCTGTTCGTCAACAACGTGGCCGTGGTTGCCCTGAAGGTGGACCCGACCCCTTCCCGCGTGCAGGTTCCCGGAGGTCCCCGTCTTCTTCGCCAGCCTGGATTGGCGCTACGTGGATGCACTCCCCGTGATCAATGTCGTCTCGTACGGGCCGAAAGAGGTCAAGCCTATAGGGGAAATTCGGAAACGAGGCATCCTGTCTCTGGCGAAGGTCCAGATTCCCAACCGGGGACGTGAGATCAAGGATCTCGTCCGCCGGCGCCGCAAGGTCGTCCTCGTCCGTGGACGTGCGACAGGATTCCTCCTGCGCCAGCAGCCACGAACCGTCTTTCAGCGCCACGATGCCCCCCGTGGCGCTGATGCCCTTGATCTCTACTACTCCTTCCGGGATCGGTTTGCCGGAAATGCTTTTCTTCATCTCGTTCGCCATTTGTGGTTCGTTGCCTTGTGATTCCGTGCCTAATGATTTTGCCCTTAATGATTCTATCTCTAATGATCCTGTCGATTCGGCTCCCATTCACGCGAGCGGGATCTCACCACCAGGGCACGAACCAGAACTCTCCCAGCGGGCCGGGCGGGCCGTCCTTGGGCACCGGCATGGAGATGTAGGCGTTCCTGATGTCGACCGGGTAGCTGAACCACCACGAACTGAGCTTGAGTTCGGCGACATCCTTCAGGCTGTAGGTTCCCACGTGCCCGTCCACGAAGGCCACGTTGTCCTCCCCGTACAGGACGCCGCTGCCGGAGTCGAAGCCGTAGAAGTGGCGCCCGGAATGATACGGCGCCGCCGCCGAGTACTGAAACGCCGGTTGCGCATCCCCCCCGAACACGGGGTCGGGCTTATACTTGCTGGGCAGAAGATCCTTGGTGCTCTCGTAGATCATGACTACGTTGCTCGGCTGGCGGATCTCCTCGAACACCGTCGGCCCGTCGCCGAATGTCTGGCCATACTCCAAGAACCAGAACATCCAGAAGGCGCCGTTGACGGTGTAGGTGTTCATGTGGGTCGGGTTGTCGCCCAGCCTGACGGAGCACAAGAAGACGTCATCGCCGGTGCCCAGATATGGCTTGATCAACGACGGCCACCATATGGCATGGGGGGCGTTCAGCCTTATGATCGGAAAGAAGCCGTCGTGGTCAGTCGTGTAGGCGATGGTCGCAATCGCCATCTGGCGCTCGTTGGACATGCACCGGACGACGTTGGCCTGTTGGAGACCGCGCCGCAAAGCCGGGAAGAGAAGGGCGGCCAGGACAGCGATGATCGCGATCACCACCAGGAGCTCAATGAGCGTGAAGGCACTCCTCGAGCAACGCCGGACCAGCCGGGCCGTGCGCCCGTTCATCACCCCCACGATGGCAGCCCTTGATCCATGACTTCCCTGGACACGCCTCCTCGGCGTTCAACCGGATGCCGATTTGCCGCGGGATACGTGACTGACAATACCACTTTCCGTCTTTCTCCCCCCCGCGCGTCAAGTCCGAATTAATTGATAAGAGATCGCTTTTCCCACCGTTCCCATCATTTCAACTTCCCTTTTCAAGAAGATTTCCTGCGCGAGCAAAGTAGCCGCCCACCTCCGGGGGGCGGGGAGGCTGAGGTGGATGAAGGATCAGCAATGGCGAGCGCTCTGCGCTCAGGAACACGGTTCCTGTCGTTGTCTGCATTTCAACTACTCAGCCGCAGCACCCCCTAGGTGGGTGCCTACTTTGGCTGCGGCTTCGCCGCGCTGCGTACTATTCAGGCACACCACGGCGCATCGATGTCCCAGCGGTTGTACCGCGGGCCCGGCTTGCCGGCGAGGCCGTCTCGTGCCCCGATCCAGCTCGTCGCCCAGGCCTCGTGGTCGCGAAGCTCGGCGTCCGGATCGCTGCGGCTGCGTGCGACGAAGCCGGGGAAGTACTCGCGGCCCGTCGGCTGGCCGATCCGGTTGTAGCGCAGGTCGAAGCTCCAGCGGATCTCGCGGCTGGTATTGGGCAGAGAGCCGTGGATCGTGGTCCTGGTGAAGAAGAGGGCGTCGCCCGGCCGCATGGGGACGGGCTCGAGCTGTTCGACGTCGAACACGCCCTCGGCAAGGCGGATCCCAAGAGGATTCGGACAGTGCGGCTTGACGCCGTCGCCGTGACTCCGCGACAGGAGCGCCAGGCAGCCGTGTTCGACCCTTGCTTCGGTAAGGGGAGCCCAGACGGAGATGACCTCCGAGTCGTCCGCGTCCGGCGTAAGCACCGCGTTGTCCTGGTGCCACGGCGTCCGCCGTCCGAGCATCGTCCACTCGTCCTTGACGACGAGATTCTCGGGCACCTTCACGCGGATATGCTGCACGGGATTCGAGTAGATCTCCGGCCCGATAATCTGCTCCACGATGTCGAGAAGCCGCTCGTGCCGGAGGATGTCGAAGGCCGGCTTGCCGAGGTACATCGGGGTTTCGCTCCGGATGCTGGACTGGGGGAGCGAGATATCGAAGGGCTGGGTGTCAAACCCGCCGGTCTGCTCGGCCAGCGAGATCATCTTCCCGGCAAAGGAGGCGGTGCGGTCATAGCTCGAGATCGTCCCCTGGGCCAGCATGCGGTCGCCGAGAGAGTCGGCAATGCGCTCGTAGTCGGCAAGCACGGGAGCAAAGTCGCGCTCCGGATCGAAGACGTCCTCTACGAGGAGCCAGCCCTCTTCATCGAACTGTTGGAGTTGTTCTCTGGTGAGCTTCATCCCGGTCATCTTGGCCGTCGCCGGAGCGAACCGCTGCGGGGCACCCTAATTGATAAGAAATCGCTTTTCGGGAAGCACGGACACACGGCCGCCGGGACCGCCTGAAAAAGTGCTTTCACGGGGAAGACACTAGCTGAAGCGGGCTGGACGTGTCAAGGCGAACGAGGAGGTCCCCTCTGGCGCGCAGGTATTCAGGGAGGTACTCGAGTTTGCAGTGATTGCAGCGCATACGGGCGAACCCACGTTCCAGATCGCCGCAGTCCAGGAACTTGGTGACGACCTCCGGGATGACCCGCCTTCGCCAAAGCTACGGCGAGGCAAGTCGGGCGCAGGAAGCCGTAACGGGGCTGATTGCGTTGCTCGTAGACCTCCAGGAACGCGTCGAAATGCCGTGACAGACACGGCCACAATGGCGATGCTTTGGGTCGGCGCGGACGATAGATTTGCTCCACGATGCCGCACCAGTGTAGAAAAAGAGGGTGTGTCATCTGTCGAGGTTCAGCCTTATCTTGACAATTGAACGGCGCCCGTACGGTGGTATTTGTGATAGGAGACAAACAAGTCGTCGTTGTCATGCCGGCCTACAATGCCGAACAGACGCTGGAGCAAACCGTGCAATGCATCGACCGCACGATCGTCGACGAGATCATTCTCGTCGACGATGCGAGCATGGACAATACCCTTGCCCTTGCAGAGCAGCTCGGATTGATGCGGCCCACGACGTCAATTCGGGATACGGGGCCAACCAGAAGACGTGCTACAAAATGGCTCTGGAACGCGGTGCGGACATCATCGTCATGATCCATCCGGATTACCAGTATGAACCCAAATTGATTCCGGCACTGGCACACTTGGTCGCATCCGGCGTTTATGACGTAGCCCTGGGATCCCGCATCCTCGGCCGGGGAGCCATCAAGGGGGGCATGCCGCGGATAAAGTACGTGGCAAATCGCGTCCTGACCCTTCTGCAGAACCTGCTCGGTAAAGAAAAGCTCTCGGAGTATCATACAGGATACAGGGCGTTTTCCCGCGGGGTGCTTCAATCCATCCCGTTCGAGATGAATTCAAACGGGTTTGTATTCGACAACCAGGTCTTGTCACAGGTGATCGCAATGGGATATCGCATCGGAGAGATGTCCTGCCCGACCCGGTACTTTCCGGAAGCGTCCTCCATCAACTATCGCAATTCGATGATCTACGGGTTGGGTGTTGTCCGGTGCAGCGTGAATCTGTTCCTTTACCGGATTGGATTGCGCAAATCGCTCAAGTTCTAGTGCAAGTGACGCGCACAGAATTCCCCGAAGTTCTTTTAATCGAGCCCGAAGTCCACCACGGCCATCGGGGTTGGCTCAAGGAGACCTATCATCTCTTGAAGCTTAAAGATCAGGGCGTGGACGTGACGTTTGTCCAGGAGAATTACGTTCACTCGAAGGGGAATACACTCCGTGGAATGCACTTCCAATTCCCGAACAGCCAGGGAAAGATGATCCAATGTGTCCAGGGGGCTATTTTTGACGTGATCGTGGACATCAGGCGAAGCTCTCCACGTTTCGGGAAATGGATGTCACATTCCCTGGCCGACCATACCCACCAGCAATTGTGGATACCACCCGGGTTTGCTCATGGATACTACGCCGTTACCCGGACGACGGATGTCCTGTACAGGATGACAGCGGCTTATGATCCGGTCTCGGAACGAGGATTCGTCTGGAACGACAGGGACGTGGGGATTTGCTGGCCGAACGCGGTCGGGTCCGGGACATTTGAGCCGATTACCTCGGAGAAGGACGCGAGAGCCTGCCGCTCTTCCGGGATCTTTCGACGGAGGACCTCCCTGGCTGATAATGCGGCATCTCAGGACGTCTGTGGCATATGCTGGTTTCAGTCCGACCTCTGACCGGAGTCAGAAAAATCTCAGGGATAAGTAATCGAGACGCGCACCTGCTCTAAGACCACCGGGTCAGCCGGGTTTCCCTCCTGAGGTGGTTGCACCGTCACTTCCAGGGTGTTGGCCCCATATTGCAGGGCACCGGTTTCGTAATCGATGAAGCCCTCCTGATCCGCCATCTCAGGGGGAAGAGCGTGAGGATCGGAAAGCGTCTGACCGTTCAAACGCACGGACACCCTTTGCGGGTCTGTTCCTTCTTGCCACTGCACCTGCACCGCAACCCGGGACGCCGTCTCCGGCCGGTCGGCGATCTGCAGGTTGAGTTTCGCAACGCCCGGACCCGATTGTGTTGTGAACGCCAGCGGCAGCTGACCCGGCCAGCAGCTCAGATCCGGGTTCATGTAACCGGCATACCAGTGCTTGTCGATCTCATACAACTTGTTCTTCCGCGCGATGTGACTGGGATCACCAACCTCGAGAAAGGAGTCGTAATCTTTCGGGGTGGCAAAAATCCCCGCCGCCTGGTGAAAGAAGTAATTGAAAAAGTAGATTCCGTCCACGCCCTCGTCCCAGTAGCGGTACGCTGCCGCCCGAATGGCTTCCAGTTTGGTGAAGAGGCGCGTGGATTGGCTGAGGCAACCATAGACCGGGATCCCATGTTCATGCCCGAGACGCACCCAGTCCTTCAGCGAGATGGTGAAGGGCATGTAGCCGAAGCCGGCGGTCAAAAGGTCCACCCAGCCCTCCCCGATCCAGGTCTCGGCGTCCAGGCCCAAAGACAATGACCGTTCCGGGGAGTCCGCCAACCGCATGGCCAGCATGATCGGCCGGCCTCGCTTCCGTGCGGTCTCGTCCAGCCGTTGCCGCACCTGCCGTACGAAGTCCGTCATCACGGGAATGTGCTTGCGCTCTTCGCCAAACGGGAAACAGAAGGGAGCTCGGCCCCAGTCCAATTCGATCCCGTCGATGTCGTAGCGTCGGCAAGCTTCTTCCACGATCCCGAGGTAATGCGCCCGCACTCCGGGTTGGGCGTAATCAAGCGCCGACCAGGCGAAATACTCACGCGACGCGATGCCGTGGCGCTTGCGGGAGTCCGCCAGGGGATGCTCCGAGTTATCGTTCCTCCCCTCGAACACCCACGGCGCAAACTGCTCCTCAAACTCTTCGCGGGTGAGGTGTGCGAACATCCACTCGGGGTGATCCAGCTTGATATTCCACTGGCCCTTGCCCAGCGCCCATTCAGGGCAGAAACTGGAGTGAATATCGTTCATGCGGATGGAAAAGACGACTTCCATGCCGTTCCGATGCGCAAAGTCCACCACATGCGTGAAGGGATCAGGTCCCAGCGCCCGGATGTTTTCGGTGGGATAGTCCCAGATCGGCTGCCTTGTGTAGCCGCAATAGAACAGGCTGTCCACTTGTGTTCCAACCAGCTTCTCCATTCGCAAGCCGAGATACTGGTCCACCGATTCAAGGGGAGTCGGAAAACCTTTCCGGCCAAAGACCGGACCGGAGAGATCCTCGCCATCATTATTCCAAATAATGCGTCGTCTTCGTTTATCTCGCACAGGTCACATTTCCTCAGAAAGGATGCCCCATTGATTCGTGTCTTCCAGCCGTCTCTGCCGACAGCTACGGCTTGCGATAGCGTTTGTCAACCTCTTCGGTCTTGCGGTGGAAGTTGACCCGCCGCGGCTCGGTCGATGGCTCCGTGGTTGTCCACGCGTCCACGATCTCCTTGGCGTGCACCTCGCCCGTGAGCCGCATCCCGAGAACAATCACGTTCGCGTTGTTCCCTAGGCGGGCGATCCTGGCCGAGAACTCGTCGACGCACAACGCCGCTCTCACGCCCGGGACCTTGTTGGCGATAATCGTCACGCCGGTTCCGGTGTTGCAGAACAACAGCCCCTGCTCGCACTGCCCGCTGGCGACTTTCTCTGCGACCGATAGAGCCGCGTCGATATAGTCAGCCTCCTCGTCCGCGAGCGCGCCACAGCGCTCGAGTTCGATCCCTTTCTCCTCGAGGTAGGCGACAATCGTGTTCGTCAGGTTGCAGGTGCCGTCTCCACCGATAGCCATCTTCATGTGTTGACTCCTTAGGTTTGAACCGTCGTGAGAAACTTCTTAAAGGACCGCATCGTTTGCTCAGCCGCTTCCCGGGATGTCGGGTGGGGCAGCGCCTCCGCTGAGGCGTATCCGTGAAAGTCGATCTCGCACAGGGCCTCTGCAACCACCTGGAAGTCCAGGTGGCCACAGCCGGCGGGCCGGCGGTTGCTGTCCACGAAATGTACGTGACGGACGTGTGCGCCTGCCGATCGCAACGCATCGGGGATCGACTGCTCCTCGATGTTCATATGGAACAGATCGGCCAGCAGCGCGATGCGCTCGGTCACAAGCGACTCGATGAGCGCGACCCCCTGCTCGAGCCGGTTGACGCAGTTTGTCTCGTAGCGATTGAGCGGCTCCAGAAGAAGATTCACATCGCGTTTGCCGGCCAGCGCGCCCAGTGAGTCCAGTCCCTCGCGCAGCCACCCCTCCGCGGTAGGGCGGTCGATTTCCGGCGGTATGCGTCCCTGCATGCTGCCGATGATGACGAGGGCACCGAAAGCGCCGGCAACTTCCATGATCCGGCTGATGAACTCGACTGCTTTACGACGTCGCTCCGGGTCGGGGTCACAAAGGTGCAGACCCGATGACCGATATCCCCCGCCCGTTCCAAGCGCGGCGAGTTTCAGATTGTGCTTGTCCAGCGTCTTCGTGAAGGCGTCCGAGTCGATCTGTTCAGCGCTCTCGGGCAGCACCTCCACCGCGTCGAAGCCAATCCGGCGCGCCTGTTGACAGCATTCCTCAAGGTCGTGCGAGAAGAGGAACGGCCCGTCATCCGTTCCTGGGACCAGCGATATCGTGACGCTTGACTTGATCATTCTGACAGGTCACATTCGCTTCGGGTGGCGATGATGTGTTCCGTGCACGCGTCACGAATGCGGTCGTAGGCCTCCGGCTCGATTTCCGGCACCGGGTTCCACGCATCCAGCTCCGCCCATTGCCCTTGCGGGATCCCCTCCACCCGCTGCCGGTAGACGCTGTAGGGGACGCGCTCGCGCAGTGTTTCAAGGAAGTCTCTCGCACCTTGCACGGCGGCGCCAGCCTTGCCGGACGCGTCACCTGCACGGATCGTGTTCTCCAGCGTCTGCAGATACCGGTAGTCGTTGACGCCCGCGAGGCGGCCCTCCCAGGCGATCTTGGATTCAGGAAGTCCCGAATCGTTGATGCGGACATACCAGCCATAGGACCACACGCCGTTGCCCTTCACGCCCGTACGCCAGGTCCAGAGCCCCGCGTGAAAGCGCTCCTGCAGATAGCCGTAGCCGGTGTGCCAGCAATTGTACATCCACAGCTCGGCGTTGTTCCTGGCGGCCGCTTCGTGCAACCGGGGCCAGTCGCTGCTGGTCGACGCCTCGATCCAGACGTCGTAGAGGTCTCCGATGGTGTTGCCCTCGGAGGTCAGCGGCCGGAGGAACAGGCCCTCCCTGCCACCCGCCACGGCCGTGCGCACGCCCTGCTTCCTCGCCTCGGCGTACTGGGTTCCGATGATCTGGGTGACGTGCGTCGATTTCTCCCGGCTGCTGGGCTCATCCGACACGCCGAAGAGCGGCTCGGGCCAGCCGGCTTCGCGCGCGTGCTCGGCGATCGCCATGACCGTGTCGCTTCCACCGGCGAACGAGCAGAAGTCTCCGCCGGGGCTGCCTTCACTCCACGTGTGCAGGAGAAACGGATGCCTCCGGCAGAGTCCCGCGTGAAGGAGGCTGGTGACCTGCGCATCAAGTTCGTTGAAGGTAATGTGAGAAACGCCGTCCTTGTCCCTTCTCTCCGCCTGGCAGTGGACGGCGCTGGTGTTCATCCCATGCCGGCGCTGGTCCGCGAGGTAAATCTCGTCGGATCCGGGCAGGGCGTAGGACGGCCCCAGCTTGTACTCCTTCGATGCCGGCGTCGGGTGATACCACGTAAAGAATGCGACGTCCGCCTCTTCCAGGTCGATATCGCGAACGGTCAGCGTGACCGGGACGCTCAACTCTCCCGCGCTTGCCCCGTCGTCGGCAGGATTGACCCGCGTGACCTTCACCTCGCCGACGTACTCTCCCGGCGGGGTTCCAGGAGAGACGGCTACGGTCAACCAGAACTGCCCGCTGTCTCCTGCGCCGATCTCCAGCGTGGCGCTGTTGAGCAGGAACTTCGGTGTGCGCACACCGCGCTTTGCGTTCAGAAAGCGGGGCGCCATCTCGGCGGCACGAAGGGTGAAAAAGCGGGCCCCGTAGGCGGTCGGGATACCATACCCCTCCCCAGAAACCAGGGTAGCCGGCCTGGCCTGGACGGTCAGCGCTTTCCCCAGCGCCCGAACGAAGATGACCGCCGAATCCGTCTCGCCGGCGGAAAGCGCCAGCCGGATCGGCTCCCGCGTCTCCTCCAGGGTCGGGACATACTTGGCATACGTCATCGGCGAAGCCGGCCGCGGCGCAACCACGAACCCGCGCTCGACCGCGTCGGCCGGCCACTCCGGCTCGGGTCTGTCGTCGTATCTTACCTCCGTCGGCCCGGCTCCCAGCACGGAGGCGTCTTCAACCAGGCGGAGATCGTCATACCACATTCTGTAGCTCTCATTGTGCATCTTCCGTCGTTCGGCTTCATCGCGATGAATGTAGGGCAGGCGGATGACGATGCTCTTGCACTTGGGTCCGGTTCGGAAGGGGAGCTCCATCCCGGCCCAGTAGCGCCCGGCGATCCCCGAGCCCCACCACTCCTTCGCCGGTATCGCGTTCAGGATCTTGGGGTTGCCGTACGAATCCTTTCTGATCGGGATGCTCGCAGCATCGTACGCGCCGTCCAGCACCTGCGGCCCCCCCCAGAACTCGGTGCCGCCCGAGGTCCTTACGAAGAAGACGAGGCGGTACCCCGTGTCGGGCTTGACCGCAATGGGCTCGGAGACCACCTGCTTGTGCGGGCGCTGCGGAGAGAGAACCAGCGTCACCTCTCCAAGCTCCAGCCCGTCCGGGATCGGCGGCTCTCCGAACCGAGCGTGCTGCCACAGGAACTCGCCGCGCAGCCGCGCATACCAGTTCTCCTCAGGCGTCCAACTGCGCTCGTTGTTGCGCCACTTCAGCACGTCCGACCCCCGATCGGCTCGGAAGCTCCCATCGGCCTCCCGCTCGTACAAGACGGTGCCGTCGCTGGCGAGGATCTGGTCCTGTTTGAGCAAGTCCTCCCAGGACGGGAGGTTGTCGATATACGCCTGCACCTCTTCGCGTGTCTGGTTGGAGAAATTGAAGTCCCGTGCGGTCCACCCGTCAGCAACCCCGTCGCCGTCGGCGTCCTTCTCGAACCCGCCATTCGGGAGCAGATTCACTTCCTCGCCGGCGGCATGGGCACCGACGAACAGGGCGAAGATCGCAAGGCAAAACGCAAGATGTCTCTTGTACATGACTAAACTCCATTGTTTTTCCCGAGGTCCGCCCTCGCCTTCAGCTTCACCAGTAACCATATTTCCAGTGCCATCATGATAGCGCTCGTTTTCCATCAATGCGAGCGTTTTTTCTTCGCTCCAGTCATAGACCTCCTTTCGTTTTCTTCGGGTGTAGGTGTGTGCAAGGTTCCGGTTTGCGGTGAACTCCGCGCAGGGCGTTCGGTTCCCCAGGCACGGGCGGCGCTTGTGATTGATGGCCTGCAGGTCGAGTTCAGCGCGGACGGCACCATTGCGTTTTGGAGCATTGCGACTGGGAACGTGACCATTTGGAGTGGGCGTCGAGTCCGACCGGGGAGTTGCGCGGTTCGTTCGCCCCGGTTGAGTCAGATCGTCCGCCTCGCGTATTTCTGAGACATGACTGGGACCGATTTATTCTCCTGCCATGATCTTCCCTTGCTCCGGGTCGGCCTGGAAGGCCAACTACATACGGGGGTTGCGCCTTCAACGTTAGGGTTTACTACCCTGGAGATCTGCGATGAACATTCATTTTCATGCATTGGCTCTCTTACGCAGCCTCGGCGCCAGGTAATCTGCAAGCTGCGCGCCGATGACCTGGTAGCCGGCCGGATTCGGATGCCGGTTCAGGAACCAGCCGGGGATCTCGGCCAGGTGTATGTCCAGCAGGTTATCGAACATGTAGGCAACCGGGTCTCCCGTCGACGGCTCGTTTCGGATCCATTCGGGTGGGATGAGGGCGTGATATTTTTTGGGAATCGCCGCCAACCCCAAGCGGCGATAGCTCAACATGTACGGGCCGCGCTGCAACTCGTCGGCATACGGACCGTACTGGTCAAGCAGCGGCAGCTCATCGGCCGCGGCAACCGCTCGCACCTGCGCGTTGATGATCTCGTGGGTATTTTCCGTAAAAACCGGATTCTCGCCGACGTATGGAATGACGGTCTCCAGCACGATCTCGGCCTCGGGATGATCGACCCGCAACCGGGAAATGAGCTTTCTGTAATTGGCAGGAAACTCCGTTTTGAAATCCTGCAGGACGCAGATGTCGTTTAGTCCATAGCGAGTGAAGATAAAGTCGAACGGCGCCTGTCCGGCGGCATCCTCTTCATCGAGGCGCGAAAGAAGCAAATCGATCGAATCCCCGTCGCGGCCGCGATTCACCACGTCCACCGGCGGCAGATCCGCTTCGGCCTCCAGCAGCTTGCGGACGATCTCTTCCAGCGTGTCGGCCGTCGGTATCATTTCACGGGGTACGCTGCCGATGAGGGTGCTGTCGCCGAGGAGGAGAATGCGGATCTTAGTCGGCATCTTGTCGTCTTGGACCATCACAGTCACTTCCTCCTTTGCCTTATCTCGGGCACCTCAGCCCTGGAGTCGGCGGTCCCCGCCGTGTCTCGGGCACCTCAGCCCTGGAGTCGGCGGTCCCCGCCGTGTCTGCTCCCCCGATGAAATGGAAAGAGCAGGAGAAGCGGCTGGCTAGGTCCGAGACGCGCACCTTCAACGAAAAATTCGATCGTTTCAACCTCTCACCTTGTCCTGTTCATTCCATGGGTGGGCAATCACGGCGGGGACCGCCGACTCCAGGGTTCGATGGATCGATCGTTTCAACCTCTCACCTTGCTCTCTTCATTTCATGGGTGGGCAATCACGGCTCCATGGTTCGATGGCCCCCTTAGCTATCCATTCATTATTGTGCTGGCGATGCTGGAAACGGTATGAAACTGTGACCCGGCACGTCAACGGGCGACTGTTTTAATAGTAAAGAAGGAAAGCGCAATGCCTGCACTCCACAACGAACCCATTCAGATCGGCTCGCGACTCGAGTTGTTTATCGATGACGCGCTGATCGACCGTCTCGGGGGCGCCGAGCGGCGTCTGCATCATCCGGTGCCGCAAGAGGTCTCCATGGAATTCGACCGGCCCTGGGAAGGAAACCATTGCGGCGGGCAGTCCGTTCTGCGGACCGACGATGGACTGTACCGCCTCTATTACTCGGCAGGAAGACAGGGGCTGCCGGAGTTTATGGGCGACGGTGTCGACTGGGTCGATCCCAGTCAGATCTTCGGCTGTTACATCGAGAGTTCCGACGGCATCCACTGGACACGCCCATCGGTGGGGCAGGTCGAGGTGGCGGGGACACGTGAGAACAATATTGTTACGGCCCCCGATATCGGCGGCCGTTCTCCCGGTGCCATCGCCCCCTTCGAAGACACCCGGCCGGATGTCCCGCCGGAGGAGCGATACAAGGGCGTATCCGGTCTGAGCGGCCGGGTGTTTGCGTATTGTTCACCAGATGGGATCAACTGGCGATTGCTCAACGATGAGCCCGTCATCAAGGGTTACGACTCGGAGCACTTCGCCTTCTGGGACTCTGAGCGGGAGGAGTACCGGTGCTACTGCCGCCACCGCCGTATCACGGCATACCAGGCGGGGATGGAGGAGCTTGCTACCGACGCCGCCACGCAAACCGATGACCAGACCGGGCTGACCGCCGACGGCCTCGACAATGGGCGCGACATCACCACCAGCACGTCGAAGGATTTCATCCAATGGACCAAACCCGAGTTCATCTCGTACTCCCCGGGCCGCGTCAACGAACTGTACGAGAATGTGATTCAGCCCTACTACCGCGCCCCGCATATCGTCATGGGCTTCCCGATGCGTTATCTCGACCGAGGCTGGACCGCGGCGCTCGAAGCGATGCCGGGGTACGAGCATCGGCGCGACCGCGCGGCCATGTTTTCCCCCCGGGAGGGAACGGCCTTGACCGA
>CAUZEO010000075.1:0-16658 GCA_963578625.1 Kiritimatiellia bacterium
TCGCATACGTCCTCGGCGTGTAGTGTGCAACCTGAGAAAGCTCAAGGACAAGGTGGGATAAGATATTCGCCTGGGCCGGGATTGCTTCAATATCCACGCGGCTGACATTTCGTCTGAACCTGGGGGTGTCGTGCGGCCGCTTCTTCTTCACGATTCCTCGCGGGCGCAGAAGTGGCCAGTGTATCGAGGAGTTCCTGGGCCGCGACCGAAATCTTTTCAACGGCACACTCTAAAGCCTCTTCATTCGCTTTCGATGGCTTCGTGGATCCGCTTAGCTTCCGCACAAACTGAACAGAGGCCGCTCTAACCTCGGTTTCGGTGGCCGGCGGATCGAAATTGAATGAGGTCTTTATGTTTCTACACAGATATTGTCAGTATACGCTCGTGGACCCACCGTTCGCTTTGTACTGTGCGGAAAACAACAAGAAGTTGAAAATGAGGACGGCTATGAACGCTTCATTGGGCATTGCTTTGGTTTTTGTTGCCGGTACGTGGGCCTCCGCCGAATCTTCAGTATGGAAGGCGACAAGAGATGGTTCCACCATATACCTGGGCGGAACCTGCCATGTTTTACGACCCACGGACTACCCGCTGCCGGCGGAATTCGACGAAGCCTATGGCGCGTCCGAAACGATCGTTTTTGAGACTGACATGGGGGCGCTCAAGGATCCGTCAACGCAACAGGCGATTCTCGCAAAAGCCACGTACGACGATGGGTCGACGGTCGAGGAACATTTGTCGGCCGAAGCCTACGCGTTGCTGAGCTCCTATTGCGCTTCCAACAACGTTCCGCTTGATGCGTTGAAGCAATTCAAGCCATCAATGATCGTGATTACAATCATGACCATGGAACTTATGAAGCTGGGCGTGATGATGGAGGGGGTGGACACGTTCTACGATCAGAAGGCTATCGCTGATGGAAAGACCCGTGAGTTCCTGGAGACCGTCGAGCAGCAGATCGACTTTGTCTTTGGCATGCCCGAAAGCAATGACAATAAATTCGTGACCCACTCGATCAGCGAAATCGGCCTGCTCCCGGAAGTCTATGAGTCTCTGGTGGGTGCATGGCGAACCGGCGATATGGGAAAACTCGGCGAGTTGATGATCTCGGAGCTTAAGGAGGAGATGCCGCAACTCTACGAGGAACTGCTGACAGACCGAAACGAGGCCTGGATGCCCAGAATCAGCGCTTTTCATAAGACCCCCCAGGTGGAGTTTATCCTGGTCGGCGCGGGCCACCTGGTCGGGCCCGACGGCATCATTGCAACTCTCGAGAAGCAAGGGTTCCAGGTCGAAAGGGTAATCGCCTCAAAGAAGTCTCCGGAAAAAGTTGGTGCGCCCGCGATGGCGGAGTAATTCGGGGGGATCGTGTGCAACCTCTGATGAAGCATGCCAAGATCAAAGAACCCCTCTGGCTCTGTACTTGATCATTGCGTTGGTCTCAGAACACTTCGCCGAATCCCCGCCCGCAAGAGGCGGGGAGTGAGAATTTCGCGGCTGTACCAACATCTCTTTTGCATCGGTAGGGTTCAGTCCGCATTGGGAGAAATCTGCCCGTGGTCCCAGTTTCAGTTGTTGTCCGACTCTCATGGACAATGCGGTCGATTGGTATATAATAAATGTCCATCCATCGGGCCGGAGGATGAACCGGCGACAAAGACAATGGTTGGAGAAATGAGGTTTTTTGTGAAATGGGTTTTTCTATTGATTGCCTTCGTCGCCGGCTCCGCTTTCAGCGACGACTGGCCGCAGTGGCGTGGACCCGATCGCGATGGGGTGTGGCGCGAAGACGGCATCGTGGAGGCATTTACCGGGAACGAGATTGAATTGCGCTGGCGCGTGCCGGTTTCCAGCGGCTACAGCGGTCCCGCTGTCGCCGATGGCCGGGTCTATTTAACGGATCGCCTTACCAAGCCCAAGCAGCTGGAGCGTGTGCTTTGTTTCGATTGGAGGACCGGAAAAGAATTGTGGTCTTATGACTACGATTGCGAATACAGGAACGTCAGCTATTCTGCCGGACCTCGTGCCACCATGATCATTCACGACGGACTCGCCTACGCCTTGGGCAGCATGGGCCATCTGCACTGCTTCGATGCGGTCACCGGCGAGGTGCGCTGGAGGAAAGATCTGAATTCCGAATATGGGATTGAAATGCCCATGTGGGGCATCTCCAGTTCGCAGTTGATCGAAGGGGATCTGCTCATCACGCAGGTGGGAGGAACGCCTGACGCCTGCCTGGTGGCCTTCGATCGCAGGACGGGCGGTGAGAAGTGGCGCGCACTGGAGGATCGCGCCTCCTATTCGGCGCCTATCGTCATCGACCAGGCCGGTAAGCGCGTGCTCGCCTGCTGGACCGGCGACAATATTGTTGGCCTGGATGCGCAAAGCGGGGAGGTCTACTGGACCCATGCCTATCCACCGGCGCAGATGGTGTTGAGCGTGGCCAGTCCCGTATTCGATCGAGACCGGCTTTTTTTTACCGGATTTTACGAAGGGTCTCTTTTGCTGGGTGTTGATCCCAACCAACTGGCAGTGAAAAAAATCTGGCGTCGGCTGGGTGAAAGCGAGAAGCAGACGGACGGTCTCCAATCCATTATCTCGACCCCGCTTTTCATTGACGACCATATCTACGGAGTGGATAGCTACGGCGAGCTGCGCTGCCTGGAGAGTGGTAGCGGCGAGCGCATCTGGGAAGATCTGACTGCCGTTCCGCGGGCGCGATGGGGCACCATTCACTTTGTGCGCAATGGCGACACGGTGTGGATGTTCAACGAGCGGGGAGAATTGCTCATCACCTCCTTGTCGCCGGCGGGGTTGAAGGTCCTGAGCCGTGCGCAACTCATCAAGCCGACTCTCGGGCAGTTGAACGAGCGGGGAGGGGTGTGCTGGGCGCATCCGGCCTTCGCCTACAAGCACATATTCGCACGCAACGATGAAGCGCTGGTCTGTGCCAGCCTGGAACGGCCGGGCGAAGAGTAGGGCGCATGGATGACGAATGACGAAATACCCAATGTCCAATGAACTCCGAATTACGAATGACACACGATCCCAATCGCGAATGGGTAGAATCGATTTTCGCCATTAGGTCTTCTTTCGTCATTGGGGATTTCGCCATTCGTCATTCTCTCTTGACTCCGCTTGCATGATCAGACAGAAGCGATTTTTACGATGACGTAGTGTTCCGCGTCCTTCAGCAACTCGGTCCCATCGCTGGGAAGGATGGATGGCAGGGCGGAGTCGGGTACTACATGCTGACTTCCGGATGGTTCTTCGACGACCAGTCGATCCGGCAGAATTTTTGCCACTCCGTGTATCGGCACCAGTTTAACTCGTTGGGTATCCTGATCCAGGACGATCATTTGGACTAAACAGAAACGGGTGCCTTCAAGATGGTTAAGCTCTTGCAACATCGTGTCTCTATACTCTATGGGTCGTGTTGATTTTCAACGGATTCAGGGCGGTAGCGGATGGGGGGGCTGAAATGGTACTTCTACGGCGGGAAAGTAGATGAATCCGTCCCGGTCCATTGCCCGGACCCGTTCTTCGTGGGTTGCATGGGCGGTCAGCTCAAGTGGCGGCCTGGGTGTTGGGGTTGAGTTTATTGTCATGTCGTTTGATCTACTGAAAATCCTGCCCCGTCTTCGTGTTCCGGTTCCTCTGCTGAATCGCGAGACGAAGACGGGGCACGAAGACGCGGGACGATTGTCAATTGTCATCAAATCCATGACTGGCGAACCCACCCTATCGTTCGCGAAGCCGCGCAAATTTCATGGGTACTTACCTTATGTCTTCAGACGGGCAGATGCAGGATACACTAAATCGGTTTGTAATGACCTTCAATGAAATGGATTGAGCGAGGTTTTTCCGGATCACCCTGGTGATGGATGCGCCCGCGTCCTCAGGATCCTTGAAAGCAGCGGTGAAAATCACGCAATCGCAGGGATCTCGCCAGGTCATCGAAATTCCCGAACTTCGCGTTGAAGCCGGCCAGGCGTTTCTGGATATCCTGTACCCCCCGATCGACGACGGCCGCTACGATGCCTCCCGCGGAACCCCGGCCGTAGCACGGGGATCCGGCCCGTGTAGCGGAGCCCAGGGTTTGGAGTGCGGCGCACAGCACCGCACTCCAAACCCTGGGCTCCGGGGCTTCCGAAATCTTCTTCAAAATCGAAGAATTGAAGCGTTAGCAGTACAAAGAGTCGCAAAGGAATTCGCTTTTGCGCCTTGTTTCCTTTGTGCACTTTCGCGGCCACAAGGGTCTTCAATGGGGGAATATCTTCGCTCGCTTCGCGTTCTTTGTGGTTTAATCTTGCGCCATGAGCAATACAACAGAACACATTCTGGAATCCCGTCGCATTACCGCCGATGACGGGCACTACTTCTTCGCCTATTACGACAAATTGCAGTTTTCTCCGGACGATCGGTACGCGCTCGCCCAGCGCGCAACCTTCGACGATCGACCGCCGCGGCCCGATGATATTCTGGAGGTGGGGATGATAGATCTGCAGGACGGGGACCGGTGGATTCCGCTTGGCACGACCACCGCCTGGTGCTGGCAGCAGGGCTGCATGCTACAGTGGCTGCCGGGACACGAGGATCTCATCATCTATAATACCCGCGAGGATGGACACTATGGATCCGTCATCGTGGACCGGAGGGGGTCAGTGCAAACGCGGTTGCCGCGGGCGGTTTACGCCCTCAGCCCGGACGGCAGGGAGGCGATCAGCAACGATTTTGCCCGTACCGGCCACACGCGTCCCGGCTACGGCTACGTCGGCATTCCCGATCCGAACCGCGAGATTCCGGCACCCGAGGATTCCGGGCTGTGGCGCATGGACCTCGAGACCGGTGAAAGCAAGATGATTTTTTCACTGGCCGACATCGCGGCGCAGGATGCTCCTCCTGCCATGCGCAAGGAGCTCAACTGGTTCAACCACATTCTCTATAACCAGGACGGCAGCCGCATCATCTTCCTCCACCGGTGGCAGACCCCGCGGCTGACCCGGATGTATACCTGTGCTTCTGACGGCTCTGATCTTCACCGGGTCAGCGATGCATCCGATCCGATGGGATGGCAGGCCTCTCACTTCTGGTGGCGCGATCCGCTGACCATCATGGTGTGGGGTGGGGCATTGAACGAGCAGGTGACGTCCGGCTATCGACTCGTTACCGACAGAACCGGGGAGGCGGTAGTCATCAATCCTGAGCTACTCGATGAAGACGGGCACATGAGTTATCCGCCGCAAGGGGGTTCGACCTGGTTCATCTCCGATACCTATCCGGATCGTGAAACCAATCTGCGGCAGCTATTTTTCTGCAACGAAGCAGGCGACCGCCAGATCATCATCGCACGATATGACGCAGGAATTTTTAATTGTGCGGACCCCGCGCTAGTGGAGTGCCGGTGCGATTTCCATCCCCGGTGGAACCGGGCAGGAACACAGGTCACGATTGATTCGGTGCACGAGGGGTATCGGGGAGTTTATTTGCTGGATGTGGGCGGAGTAACGCCCGGCTGAAATGCCGTCCGTCGTGAACCGGTTGCTCAGGAATGTGTTTTGGCCGAAAGAGTCAATGGCGATGCTGTTGTCCATGGGGACGTTGATCCCGATTGAGCCCGCGGGGAACGGGATCCCGGGCGGGTCGGCGGACGTGGGTTCAAAGTCCGTTTGTATGCGGTGCCCCGGTTTCGTACTACTATCTTCAGTAATGGTTCTCGTCCCCGACAAATTTTCTACCACGGAGTTCACGGAGCACACGGAGTGATCAAAAATCCCCTCCGTGGTAAATTCCGTTCGATTGCGGAGCCTAGGTTTCGTGTATTTCGTGGTTCCCAAATCTTCGGCTTCCGGAACCGGGCATTGCCCGATGCCGTGCCGGTGAGGTAGGCTCCCAGGGTGATGAAAACGAAGCTCTTTTCCGGAATCAATGCCGCCCTGTATACCGCGTACCTTCACGATGGGGCGGTCAACTACGACGAAACCGCACGCCTTGCCGGGTGGCTGGTTGAGAAAGGGATCTCCGGTCTTTATTTATGCGGGACCACCGGTGATGGCCTTCTGTTGTCCATGGATGAGCGCCGGGGGGTGGTTGAAGCGGTGTCGGCATCCGTTGGCGAACAGGTGCCGCTGATGGTTCACGTGGGCACGCTGGCTACGCGGGACGCGATCAATCTGGCCGGACATGCCGCCGGCCTAGCGGGAGTCAGCGCGATCAGTTCCCTGGGGCCGATCTACTATCCGTTGCCCTGGCGCGACCAGTTGAACCATTTGTCGACGATCGCCGAGGTGACTGATCTTCCGTTCTATCCATATCTCTTCAGCGAGACGGTGCAGGGCCAGGGCATTCCCGCTGTCCTGGACTCATTCGCCGGGATCCCCAACATGGCAGGCATTAAAGCTTTCGTGCAGGATCTTGCCGTGCACCAGGCCATTATCGCGCAGGGGCCCGACCAGTGGGAACTGCTTCACGGTCATGACCAGAGCCTGGCCCCGGCCCTGGCCATCCCGGGGGTGGATGGGGCCATCGGCTCGATGTATAATGTCGTGCCCGAGATTACCGTGGCCATCTATGAATCCGTGCAGTCCGGTGACCATGCCAGGGCCGCGGAGTTGCACCGCAGATTCGCTACCTATTGGCTTCCGGCCGTCCAGGAAGGCTCTCCCTTGACGGTCGGCCGTTACTGGCTGAATCGCCGCGGCTTCTCCATGGGCGAACCGAGATTGCCGAAGCGCTTCCCGCCACCGGATGCCATCCAGAAGGTGGAGGAGAGCCTCCGGGAGGCAGGGTTTGATATTCTGGGCGGCGGGTTGCCGTGATCGTGTAGCGGAACTCGCGTAGAGTTCCGTGCTGTGTGGGACAACCTGTCTACATCGCCGTCCCGGTCGATCGTAAGGGCCTTGGCCTTCTCCACAAACTCCTCAAGTGCCCACCCGTTTTCCGGAGAGGAAACGCCGGCTTCATCCAGCAGCGCCTTGTTGTAGGCGATGAATTCGGTGCCGATTCCGTAGGGAATGCCGAGTTGCTTTCCGTTCATGCGGTACCATCCAGGCACGGTGGCGAGAGAGTCCAATTTCTCCACTGCTGAATGAATTCCGCGCTACCGACAGGGCTACTCCGAAATCTCCCACGCCCATGCGGTGCGGGCGGGAAATTCGAGACCGCGGGTGAACGAAATTGGGGCCGAGGATGGCGACTCACGTTTTTCGCCGCTGATTTTTGTCAGTTGAACTTCTTTTCCCTCGAAGCCGAATTTGCCGCCGTCGAAGGTGAAGTCGGCGGACACCGTTTCGTCCGTCACATTCGCGAAAATCAGCGCCACCTTGTTCTCGTGGGGTAGCCGCCAGGCGCCGGCGAGAACGGCGTCGGTGGTGACATGCATTTCGCCATACCACTGCCAGTCGGCCGTGACCTGGGGAATTTCGGAGTCAAATATCGGCGGCCGCGCAATCTCGCCGGCTGAGAAAAAGCGGCGGAGTTGCCAGCGCGTATGCACGACGTGGCGAATGAACGGCATATTCTCCTTGTCGTTCACCCATTCCGAGTTCATCCATCCGATCTGTTCACCGAACACCAGTTGCTGCGCACACCGCATGCGCGCGGCCAGGTCCATGTCCGGTCCCCCCGCGTACTGTCGTCCGAATACCTGGATGGCAGGGCCGTACACGACGACGAAAGCCGGCACGATGCCCGGGCGTTGCCAGTGCCAGACCAGGTATCCATCAAACCACTTGATAAACGGCTCCGCATTGCACTCGCTTGTCAGCATCACATCCTTGGGCATCACCGCGCGAATGGTGTCGTGCATCTTCCAGTACCCCTTGTTCCACCAGTGACCGCCGCCCAACTCGTGGCCGTGTGTCTCGTCCATGCAAAGAATGGGAGACATGGCGGAGACCTGGTCGAGATAGATGCCGTTGACCTTGTACTCTTCGAAGAGGCGGACACAAATCTCGAGAATCTTGCTCTGCCAGAGTTGTGTCGCCGGGCACATGATCCCGAAGGTCATGTCGCTGCCGTCCGGTTCCTTCCCGTACACTACCGTGTGCGGGCTGCCGTCCTCTTTCTTGGTGGCGGCAGGCAGTGCTACGCTGGTGAATTGCCAGTCTTCCTGGCCGCGATCGCGCGTGTCCCAGATCCGGGCGTTGATGTAGGGCATGACGTAGAGGCCGGCCTCCCGCAGTTTCAGAACCCCTTCGGCGAAACCTTCCCGGGGCGGAAAAAAATTCGGCATGTCATTGTCGAACGCAGAATCCTCGCAGCCGGGAGGCAGGTTGTGCCAGGCGTACCAATGGAACCCGACGGGCAAACCGATGTATTCCGCGAATCGAATCGCATCCGGAACCACCCGCCCATCGCCGAAACCCCGGCACCAGATGGATACGTCCCGCGCCCACTCCGGCGTGTCACCCCGTCCGTCCTCCGTCAATTCGGGAAACCACTCTGCATTCCCGCGCACCCAATCCCGGTAAATCTCCGCCGCGTCAAACCAGTCGCCGCGAAAAAGTTGCCAGACGACTTCGCCGGTCACTTCGAAGTCATTGCCCGCCTTCGTCATGTTTGCCGCCGGCATGTCATACCGGAAATGGACCTTTCGTTCATCGGGATGGCTTCGGACCGTCATCTGCTTTGGGCCACCCATCGGGTCATGAGCGGCGATGTACAGTCCGGCCGCCCCGTCCCCCGTGTAGGCTGCCATGTACTGCATCGTCATCCACGGATCTGGATAGAGGCGTTCATGCTCGTAGGCAGTGCGCCATATTCCCTTCACCACTTCCCCGGAAGCGCGGGGCAGGAACACGGACCCGTCCTCGCCAAGCTCATTGATCATCACTTCCGGAAAGACCACCCGCATCAGGGACCAGTTCGTACTATTGTTCGAAACATCGAGCTTCCAGCTCAAGGAGTCGTTGTTGTTATCGGTAGTCACCTTGGCGGTCACGAGGAGCATCAGTCCGGAGTCTGCGTCGGATTTCACAAAGATCAGTTCGGCGCCACCGGGACTGGATTGCGTTGCCGCGCTGGTCCAATCGGTTTCTGAAGTGAGTTGTACTTCCTTTCCGGAGGAGATCTCGCGAAGCTTCAGGGTGAAGAGGGGAAGGGGACCCGAAGTGAGGAAGTTGGTTCCAGTGGAGGTGTCGGATAGTTGAAGAACGGCGATTCCGTGGGTGGACTCCTCCAGCGTCAAGGTGAGATGGCCCGCATTTACTTTGGTGGTCATCGTCTCACCTCCTGTAGGTTCGGCCGGATTGTCCGGCGCGGCGAATGCTTGGATAGGAATGCCTGCCGGATGAGTGGTGTAGAGCAGACATAAGAGGGCAACAAATGGCGAGTGGTGGTGCTTCCGGGGATGGAATTGTTTGCAATGAGGCTCCGCTCGATTCATATGGGCATGAATAAACCAGCAGAATGAAATACTCGCAATGCCCAATAACGGATTCCGGTCGGATTGTTGGATTTCCAACCGATTCGAGGCGGTAACGGATTGGGGACTGAAGTTGCGGGGGGGGCTACCAACGGATTCCGGGCATCATGCGAAGCAATCCGCTACCGCCCCGGATTCTTAAAGATCCAGAACCACCATTTCGCTATGACCGACGGAAGGTACTACAAAGTGGTTGTTTCGTACGCCCAATTCGGCATCGCCGATTACCAACCTCGCCTTCTTGACCTGGCCTTGATTGATCTGAATGCCGATGTTGGCCAACGTCGCCATTTTCCTTGTGTTCGAAGCCAGGGCCGTAACGTTGAGTAGATGCAGCACCATGCGGTTTTCACTCGGCCGCAATGCGGTAACCTCGATATTTTTTGGAGCGTCGAATTCCACCGGCGGCTGCGATGCATCGCGAAGCAGACGGCCGACGAGCCGCGCAACCCGGGGCAAATTGTCGCGCGTGTATCCCCTGCCGATGTCCGGGCCGATATAGCATGCTGTCCCGGAACCGAATTTTCGCCGCGCCACCGCCGTCGCAGTTCCCCCCAGGGTCCATCCACAAATGAGGAGGACCAAGGCCGACCGCCCACGCCGAAGCGAGCGTGTTCCAGGATGATTCGTCGGGTCAGACAGATATTTCTTCTCTCTCTGTTGTTGACGAAAATTCACTGCTAACTCCCCCTTATATTTCCAGTA
Source organism: Kiritimatiellia bacterium (assembly GCA_963578625.1). Classification (GTDB taxonomy): domain Bacteria; phylum Verrucomicrobiota; class Kiritimatiellia; order SLOV01; family SLOV01; genus CAUZEO01. Next base: position 10,130 of record CAUZEO010000075.1, read on the forward strand.
CCACAACCTCGCTGTATCCGACGGCGGGAACGACGAGGCGGTTCATTTTCACTTTGGCTTTCCTATCCGCAATGGCCAACCGGGCTCGCTTTACCTTGCCGCGGTTGACCTGGACGCCGATATTCGCCAGTGGAGCCATTGTTGCCGACCCGGACCCCCAGGGAGACAAGTTCAGCAGGTGCACCACGATCGTGTCTTCGTCGGGTTGCAACGCGGTGACTTCGATGAGCTTGGGCGCATCGAACTCGATTGCCGGGGTCGCCGCCGTGCGCAACAGCTTTCCGGTGAGGTGAGCAACGCGTGGTAATTTGTCCCGAGTGTACCCACGCCCGATATCAGGGCCAACGTAATAGACGGTGCCTTTCCCGACGCGTCTCCGCACCACCGCCGGCACGTCCGAGTCGAAGGGTTCCACCGACACGCTTAGACCGTGTAGCGAGCGGGAGCTGTGGGTGAAGAGGACATCCGCATCCGCGTCGGCGCGCACGGTGAAATGAACCGCCGGGGCGACGAACGAGACGAAGTGTTCGTACTCCGCTTTGAGGTCTTCCGTTTGCGGGACCAGGATCTGGGCCGTCTCTTCCCGGGTCTCGACATAGTCGATGCCGAAGAGGTCGGCGAGGCCGAAGTTTTCGCGCGGGTTGCCCCACTCGTCTCGAAGAGAACTCTCCACCGTGGCCATCAGGGTCCCGCCGCCGCGGACGTATTCGGTCAGCACATCGCACTGCGAATCGGAGAGACAGGTCGAATTCGCCAGGACCACCACCGGATACGGAGCAAGCCGGGCCGGGGTCAGGGAGTCTTCGAAGATCACGTCCGTGAGCAAGTGTTCGGTCCGGTGAACTTCCTCCATCCGTCCCGTGGAGTTCCACATTGCCTCCCAGTCATGAAAATCCCGCATTCGCTGGGAAACCAGGATTGCGGCGTACTTGACGGTATCGCCGACCATGTAGGGCCTGCGCTTCTTGAACTCGTCGAACATCGCCTTAAATCCGTCCTTCCACAGGTGGGGGTCGTTGCCTCGACCTCCGTAGCACGGAGCCAGTCCATGTGCGATCACGCGCAGCCCCTTGACGATACTGCGATCGGGGTCGAAGTAGGGCATCCCGCCGTGGGAAACTTCCGGCACGCGCCACTGCGCCCACAGCCAGCACTCCGTTCGGGTGGTGAGGGCGCGGCCAACCTTTGCATTCAGGCTCGATTCGCCACTTTCGATGGCGGGGTACCAGTTAATGTTCTCCAGCCGGCGCATCGGATGCGCTGCGTCCCACCGCCGCTTCATGGGGCGGGCGTAGTAGTTCATGATGGCCGCGGTGTAAGGCTTTTCTTTAATGGCGGGTGCGGTCACCTGGTTGAAAAACTCAACGGTCTTGTCGTAGCGCCAGACAAACCACTCCTTGAACTCCTGAGAGTCCCAGTCGAGCTCTTGCGGAACGGGCTTGCCGGTGTCGCGCAGGTAGGCCTCGGTTCCGTACGGCCCCACGTCACCCGCGCCCGGCGTGCCGTCGAACCAGAAGCCGTCCACCTTTCCGACGGTGACGTATTCCGCCATGAACCGGCCCATCCAGTCAATGTAAGGGGAACAAAGCTCGTTCATCTGGTTCCAATGATTTCCTTCGATGGGATGAACACGCCATTTGTGAACCTCTTCCCTGAAAGGCGGAAGCGGAGGATTCTCGAGTTCAACGAGTTGCTCCAGCGCCAGTACGGTGATTCCATGCGCGTGTGCACGATCCACCATCCGCGGCATGTAGTCCGCGGGGACTTTGTCGCACCGTTTAATCATATCCGAAGGCCAGTACGCGCCGTTGTCCGTGAAAGATGCACTGGTCGACCAGACTTCAGTGCCCATCTCCGCCACGAGATCCGAAAGCTTTTCCGGAGTGAGTCCATACCCCGGCTTTCTCTCCACCCGCTTTTCGCCGTCATAGACGTCGGGGCGCAAGGAATGGAAGTAGAGCCGGCAGACCCGCTGCTCGAACGGCAGGGAGAGATCCACCTCGGCGAAGGCAACGGACATTTCGCCGAGGCCAATCGTGGCGGCACAAGCCATAACGATGCTGCGGATTGTCTTTTGAATGGAATGTCTACTTGCAGGGGGATTGGTCGGGTTTAATTTCATATCAATGGACAATAGGGATGGATGTAGCGGATTACCAACAGATTAGGGGCGGTAACGGATTGCTCCGCAGAATCCGTTAATAATCAATCGTAACCCCAGTCCCCAATCCGTCACCGCCCCGAATCCGTTGGTAATCGCGCGCAACCGCGGGTGTCATGCTCCGTTGCGTTTTTCACACTTCTGCCACAATTTAGCCATATTTATGAACGACTCTCCCAGAGTCAAAAGGAGAGTGGATCATGATGAATACGAAGTTATTGGAAACGGACCAGCACGACGCGCCAAGCTTGGAGGAGAGACAGAATCAAAAGCGGCAAATTTCCCTGGCGCTGAAGTTCGCAGCCGTCGTCTTGTTGCTTTGGATTCCCCTGAACTTAATTCAGAACCTGCTGTCAGAACGGTGCGAGCACCAGTGTGAGGCGGTCGCGGACATCTCATCTTCCTGGGGCGGGGCTCAGAATCTGGTGGGGCCGGTTCTTACGATCCCTGCCGGACGGGAGCAGTTCGGCGGATAAATCGACACTCGCTCCCATGTGCCGTGACGTGTCGGAATGTCCGCTCTAATCACACTCTGCGCGACCAGCGACCAGCATCCGCATCCGTAGAGTCTGATTCCCTGGAAATCCTAATCATTAATCAAGGCCTGACCGGTTCCCCTCTCAACGATCACGAGGTCTGGATCGGACAAGCTGACGGTCAGGGGGGGCGTTCAATGGCGAGATCGGGTTCATGGAGGTCTGGGCAGGCGCCTTGCCCGGCGGTGTCGGCGCGGCTGAGTACGGCCAGTCGCGATGGAACGGCGGCAACCCGAACCGCGTTCCCGAGCCGGCCACCATGGCCCTGTGCTTCCGCATGCACAACGCCAACCTGTTTAGTTCCTGGTTAGATTCAGCGATACCGGTACAACAAAAGCGGAAGGATGGTTTGTCAAGGATGGTTTCTGCTCGGGCATTTATTAGTGACCGAAAGGGTGAAGACGCAAAGGTGTCAGCACGTTTCAAGGCACCTGCCAAAATGGCGAGCCAAGTGATGCTTGTCGGTCATGAACCTCGGTGCAGAAAGGCACATTAATTATCGACGTACTGGATGGGCCACCATCGCTGCGGAAGAGATTTTTTTGCGTGTTGACAAGGAGTAAAGTTTCCTGCTGGAGTGCTTCAGTCGGGCGGGGCTCTCCCCCACCCCGCGGAGCTATCGGGTAAATCTTAACTGGAGGGGTCTCAGATGGTGGTAAGGCCACAGGCTGTGTTGGCGCGGGTGGTCGTTGTCTCCAATTCGTTGGCGGCACCGAGGAGGAAGCTTGACGTGCGGATCTACGAGCTGACTTGCGAAGAGCCGTTTCTGGAGTTCGCGTGAAGGTTGGGCGGCAGATCACAGGGCCAGTCGCAGGACGGAAAAGGATCCGCATCGAGGTCCTGGGTGGTAAGCAGGCAAACACGCACAATCGGAAGGCATTGGCCGGGAGAGCTTTCGCCAGCTGCCAGCTTCTCCACAAGCACGTCTTGCTTCTTCTGCATTCCCGTTGGCCTCCTCCTGTGACGGGAGACATGATCTCTCGTCCCCATTTTTCCATAGACAGCCCCCATCTCCGCTACTCTCTTCTGCGTTCCACGACTCTCCCCGTCCCTTTTCCTGTAATGTCCAGGAACGCAAGCCTCCTTCTCTTCGGCCTCCTTCTCTTCTGCCTGGCGGCAGGCAGTGCCGGGGCCATGCAGATCTTTGTCAAGACGCTCACCGGCAAGACCATCACCCTGGATGTGGAACCATCCGACACCATCGAAAACGTCAAGACCAAGATACAGGACAAGGAAGGTATTCCGCCTGACCAACAACGCCTCATTTTTGCAGGGAAACAACTTGAGGCCGGGCGCACCCTCTCCGACTACAACATCCAGAAGGAAGCCACCCTGCACTTGGTGCTGCGCTTAAGGCTCATCAACCACGGAACCATTACCTCCGCGGGTGGTCCGGTCTCCAACGAGACCTTCGCCGGGCTCACCGCGGTGGGCTTCCCCTACACCACCAGGACCAGCAGCCTCACCACCGTGAACAACCCCGGACTGTTCTCCCTCTTCTATTTCTTTCAACCGGAGGGCGAACTCGACTCCGATGGCGACGGGATGCCTGACGCCTGGGAGATCGCCAACGGCCTGACCGTGGGAGTCAACGATGCCGGCGGGGACCCCGACTACGACGCCGCCAGCAACCTTCTGGAATACCTCGCCGATACCGACCCGCAGGACATCCAGTCCTTCTTCCGCCTCGAGGGTGGCTTCGACGGCCCCCACTACCGCATGCCGGTTCCCACCGTGGCCGGGCGCACCTACCAGGTCCAGCTCTCCAGCGGCCTGCGCGACTGGGTGCCCTGGGTGACCTGGGAAACCATCGAGGGGAACGACGCCACCTACAACTTCATCTTCAGCCCGGACGAGATTCCCAGCCCGCCCCCGGCCAACCTCGACCCCTCCTCATCCTCCTATTTCTTCCGGATCAAAATCGAAATCGCTCAATAAACCATGAAAGCAAAAGGCCTCCTCATGAAAGCAAAATGCCTCCTCCTGACCGCCCTGCTGGCAACTCTGTCCCTGTCCGCTGCTCTCGCCGACCCCCCGGAGTGGATCAACTACCAGGGGCGCCTTACTGATGCCAACGGCTCCCCCCAGACCGGCAACAAGACCTTTTTCCTCAGCATCTGGGACGACGCGATAGGCGGCAGTTCCCTTTACAGCGAGGACCTTGGAGTGGTCACCCTCGACGAGAACGGCATCTACAGCTTCCAGTTCGGTTCCGACGCCGCTGCTCTCGCCCAGGCCCTGCAAGGCAACAGCGAACACTGGATTGAGCTCACCGTCGATACCGTGGCCCTCAGTCCGCGCCAGCGAATCCTGGCCGTGCCCTTCGCCCTCTATGCCGCCAAGGCTGATACGGCCACCCGGGCCGAGAGCGTTGGCAATGCCGATGGTGACGCCCACATCACGGGAAACCTCGATGTTCACAAGGACGCAAACCTGCAACGCAACTTCACCGTCGACGGCAATTCCACTTTTAAAAACAATGTGGATATCCAAAGTAACCTGGAAGTTGATGGCACTACCAACATCGATGGTGCAACCACCATTGGAAGCACCCTCAGTGTCGCAGGCGCTACCACCATTGGTGGCGACCTATCAGTCAACACGGATAAGTTCTCTGTGAACGCTGCTAACGGGAACACAACTACGGCAGGAGACATTCATGCTGCCGGAATCCTTAGTGTCGGTGGCGCAGCGACCCTTAACAACTCCCTGCAGGTAACGGGACCCGCGGCCTTCAGTGGTGAGCTTCGGCTGGAAGGACCGGTCACGGATCCGAAGCACGCCACCACCAAGGAATATGTCGATCAAAAAGACACCCAGCTTGAATACGAAATCCAAGTTAGCCGAGCCATGAGCGACGACAGCGACAACCAGCTTGCCAATAGCCTCCAGGAGGAAATTCGGGTCGCCAACGACTCCCGGCCGGCCAAGGCCGCGGCCCGGGTGGCCTCCCTTGCCAACCTCGAGTTGCAGAATGCCGTGGAGATGATTGATGGGGTGACTCTCGCGGTAGGTGACCGGGTGCTGCTGGCAGGGCAAGCCAACGCCGCGGAGAACGGGCTCTACGTGTCTAATGGCGCCGGAGGCCTCACCCGGGCTTCGGACTTTGATTCCGCCGGGGAGATTGACGGGGGCGCCCACCTTTTCATCCAGGAGGGCGTCGTTGAGGCCGGGCAGGGCTACGTCCTTGGCGACCTTGGGGAGAACTTTGATCTGGGCAACAGCGAGCTTTCCTTCACCCGTTTCACGGTGGATCCCGCCCGGAGCCTCGAGCTCGGCCAGGACCTCACTGTCACCGGCAACAACGTGGTCAAAGGTGACAGCTTTTTGAATAACAAGCTCACCGTGGATGGAGAGGCAACCTTTCGGGAAGATGTGGAGACCAGCAAAAATCTCGATGTGGATGGAAACGCCACCATCGGAGGCACTCTTGCGGTCACCGGGGATGCCATTTTCAACGGTGCGATCGACGCCTCGAGCATCCATGCCGGACAAAGCCTCGCGCTTGATTCCGCCGGGCCCCTGGATCTGAATTCCTCAGGCGGAGCCATCAACGTTGGCAACGACGCGGATGCCCAGGCCATCAACATCGGCACCGGGGCGGCCAGCCGTGAGATCACCCTGGGTAACGCGACAGGCGCCACACGGGTGGACCTCAATGCGGGCGCCGGGGGAATCGACATCGATGCTTCGGGAGCTTTGGCTATGGATTCATCAACATCAGTTAGTATTGGTACAACGGCCGATGTCCCTGTTGATATTGATGCATCAACATTGGACATCGATGCTTCAGGATTTCTGACAATAGATTCGGCTGGGGGAATAAGTATTG
>CAUZEO010000076.1:0-16649 GCA_963578625.1 Kiritimatiellia bacterium
TGCGCTCGCTTCCTTGGGCATTGAGGCGGAGCCGTACGGGAAAAACGGCCTGGGCGTCGGGGGAAGAAAAATGTCGGGCACCGCATTCTGTTTTCGGAAGAATGCGGTTCTTCATCACGGTACCTTGTTGATCGAATCGGATCTGGACGCAATGATCGAAGCTCTCTCTCCCGGCGCGAATTCGATCGAAACACATGCCGTGGCATCCGTGCCCGCGGACGTTGGAAATTTGCGTGAAATCCAGAAGTCCTTAACTCTGATCGGAGTTAGGGAAAGTCTGATAAGGACGTTTGCATCCGTTCATCAGGGTCAGGAGGAAAGACTGACTGTAGATGACCTCGAGCCGGAAGTGATGGATGCGGAACATCTAAAATTTTTGTCCTGGGAATGGCGCTTCGGCCGAACCCCGAGATTTCGTTTTCGTGTCGAATGGGAGGATGAGATCGCCGGCGGGGGCGCTCTCTTTGAGCTGCGAAAGGGTACCGTTAATGCCGTGGACTACCGGGGATTCGACGCCGGGTCCGCGGGTATGGCGTTTGAACCCCTGCTGGGATGCAGATTTGTAGCTGAGGAACTGCGAGACCGCCTCGCGGATGTTCCCGTTCCGCCCGCCCGGGCCTTGCAGGAATTCCTGATCCGCAACAGCATCCCATAGTTCGCTCGTGTTACACCCCCGCCGGCTTCAGTCCGGTGGAGCGCATGATTTTGCACTGGATTTTAGGGCGCTTTATGGCCTTTCGCCCTTGGCGAGCCGCTGGTCGATCGCGTCGAGAATGGGTAGGACATCGCTGATCTTTTCGACCACGTAATGAGCGCCGGTGTCCTGCAGGCGCGTAAACGCGCGTTCTAATTTTGTCTTTAGCTCTTCTGGCTGCAGCGCGGCGACTTCGGCCTCGTTGAGGCCCATCTCATTACCGGTCTTGGCCAGGCCGACGGTCCACATCCCAGCGTTCAGACCCTCTTCGATGTCCGGCAGAGTGTCGCCGATCTTCACGATGGCTTTCATGGGGTACACGCCTAGCTTTTCCGCATTGCGAAGACACATCCACGGTTCGGGGCGTCCGGCAGGGACGTCCCCGGCGCAGACAGTGGAATCCGGCTCGTATCCTCGATTGCGCGCCTCTTTCTGCAAAATCTCCATCATGTCGGGCAGGTAACCGGTGGTGGAGCCGATCTTGAGCCCGCGTTCTCGCATCGCTTGAATAACCCGGCTACCGAATTGACTCCAGGACTCCACGGATATCGCGTTCCGTGATGGCGCGCGGATTGTTGGACAGCCGTGCCGAATTTACGCTCTGCGCGATGAGCCGCCGGTCCGCGTCTGACGTTGCGCCGACCTCGCTCAGGCGGGTCTTGCACCCGACAGATTCCATCAGGGCCTGAATGGTTCCTTGAGCTTCCTGCTCCGTCGAACACCCCAATATTTTCAAAACGTGGTCGAGGACATTCTTCACATGACTTGCTCCGCGAGGATCGGTCACATCGCTCGGTGTCACTTGCCGGTTGAAAATCAGGAACGGCGCCAGGGTCAGGGCGGCGGCATGCCCGTGCGGCACCCCGAAGTTCATTGTGATCGCATACGAGACAGCATGGGGGGCCGTCGTCTTCGAAATATTGATCGCCCTCCCCGCAAGGTTTGCAGCCCGGCTCATGGCGGCTCGCGCATTCGGCGTAGGGTCGCGAACGGCTGCATGTAAATTGCGGGCCGCAAGTTCGAGCGCCTCGGCTCCGTACTCGTATGATTCCCCGGTCGAGTTCACGCTCCACATAGACTCGATCCCCTGGCACAGCACGTCCAATCCCGAGACCGCGGTTAACCGCGGCGGCATGGAATAGGTCAGTGTCGGATCGACGACAGTTGCGTTCGGCAGAATCGATTCATGCGCAACGGAGAACTTAACGTCATCGACATAGACGACCGCAAAGTGCGTCGCTTCGCTGCCGCTGCCCGCGGTCGTGGGGATGGCGGCCAGCGGCGTGCCCGAACCAGAGCTGATCAGGGTCGAATCTGAAATGATAGACTCGGGCTCAGCCTCCTGATTCGCGAAACAGCAAATCAATTTCCCCACGTCGATGGCCGTTCCTCCACCGATGGCGATGACCAGATCGGGATCTGCACGGCGAAATGCATCTACGCCCAAAAGAATGTGTTCAAGGCGTGGATTCTCGATGAACTGATCGAACTCAACGACGCGCCGCCCATTGAGAAGCGGCACCAGTTTAGGGAATAATCCCGCCGCTTCGCAGGCGGCCCGGTCGACCACCAGGAAAATGGACTGGAACCGCGGATCTGAAACGTACTCCCCAAAGTCGCTTAACGCTGTGAACTCCTGCTGCATATGTGTTTTCATCAGAAGCGTCCCGGGGGCGGGCCGTTGGAGGATGCTCTTGTGATCAGGGCACTATTGATTCGCCGGGCACCCTGATGTGTTGGTGCGTTGCAGATCCGATTGCAGACGTCCAATTTGTTGAGGTCGTAGGCCATAGATTCATCGGTTGGGAGAGCCCCTAGGAGCCGGTCGCGAGCGTCGGGCTTTCTTCAACGGGATAAAGACAATTTGAGCCGAGTGAATTCCATCCTGCGGTGAACATGCCGGACTCAACATCAAGACTCCTCAGGAACAACTCCGGCGTATTCGCCTTTATGGGAAGGACAATACCATGAGAGGGGACATCGTCGACCATGGAGAAGAGAATATAATACCCTGGCAGTGACACTGCTGGATCGTCCGAGAGCGTAAACCTTACGGTCGGCCCGTTCTGCGAGAATGCCGGGGTCAAGTAGCGTTGCGTACCGCCGTCTACCCAATGCGTAACCGCGCGAGTCCCAAGAAGCACCACCCGCGTAACTTGCTCGGTAAGCGAAATCTGCAATGAATACGTCCCTCCAACTTCGAGTTCCGCACTCGAGACCGAATCAATTCGGGGGCGAATCGCCCTGAAAAGGTACGGCGGTTCGAAGGCTTCGACGGAGTCATCGTCTCCAAATGGTCCGGAACTCCCGGTGCCGGCGGCAGTCATCACCCTTCCATCAGGCGTGAGGACCGCGAAACATTGTGATCATGGATGAAACGGGTCATATCGCTCATGGGGCGCCATGAATCAGTGATGGGGTCGAAAAGATCCGCAACCTGCGTCACGTTTTGAACGGTTCCCGCATTCGTGAGAACCAGAGAAGAAAAATGGTTTCCCGTATACTCACCCCCAAAGGCAATGACGCGACCATCCGGCAGCAGCGGGGACTCGGGGCGCGTTCGCAGATGGGTTGGGGAGGGCCCTATGGCCCGCGTTCCGGTTGCGGGATCGTACAACTCAATCATGCTGAGCCCGACGGTAGGAGAGTCAGGCCGGATGCCGAGAGCCATAACCCGCCCGTCGGGGAGATAGACGATTGCATGGTCACTGTGCTGCCCCACCGCGGCCCGACCATTTTGGCCTGCAACTACGGCACTCTCCGCACTCTTCCGCCGAGGCGGTAACGAAAAGGGTGAAAGATATGGGTTAAGTGTGGAAATCTTCATGCTCATGCTCCACACGGGCCAAAATATGACCCCTCACGTGGCCCATACTGGACAGAGGGCATATTTCATGCTCAGAGATAGGAAAAATCGAAGACAAAGACGATCTGTGCTCGACGGCCATTGATTTTTGAAAAGGATTGCAGAATCCGTTCCCTTCGGTCAAGTTTGAGCAGTTCACGTTTATAAGGTGTCTTATTGAAATGACGAAGTGCATTCATCTTAGCCTGATCCTGACGCTCGGATTGTTCATGGCCCGTCCGCTGTGTTGTTGCGCCGGGGAACGCGCGGAAGAACAGGCGCCTGCATCCGACTGCTGCCCGACTGAGGCGGCGTCGGCGGCTCCGACAGAAGAAGGTCGTCCCTGCGGCGAGGACGGTTCCTGCGGGAATTGCAATACGATCTTTATGATCGCGTCGGCTGGGCGGGTCGCGATCGAAGTCGCTCCGCACCAGGGCGATCAACTCACTTTACTTCGTCGGCCTACAGTCATTGGCCACATCCTGAGCAGTGACTCCGATCGGTCCCGGCATCGGGCCTGGATCCATTTCCGGGTCGCTCCATCTCCTCCGCTTCTTTGCGTCTTCCGTACGTGATCTCCGTTCCGCGACACTCCTGACCGATTGGTGTACTGACCGACCCGGTGGGGCCGTGTTGTAGATACTCCAATCGAACCCGGTACGGTATTTCGTTCTGCCGGGATATCATTCGATTCATGCGGAGAACCAATACCAAGAGGATATATCATGAAATGGATTTCATATTTACTGTGTTTGTTACTAGTTGTTGCCGCGGGTTGTGGAGTATCGACCCAGACGCATCCCCCAGCGAAAGAAGACCATGGGGCCGAACCGGTCGAGCCTTCCACAATGGTAGGCGAATCGGAAAAGGCAGACGGACAGGCTGCCGGCGCCTCCGGGGTCACTCAATCCGTATGCCCGGTCTCGGGCGAGGAACTCGGTTCCATGAGCGAACCCATCACCGTGACCCACGCGGGCCAGACAGTTCAACTGTGCTGCAAAGGGTGCGTAAAGAAATTCAACGCCGATCCTGAGAGGTATCTGGCAAAGTTGAATAGTCCGAACGCCGATCACGAAGCGTCAGATCACAACGATCATCAGCACGAACAGGAATGATGCATGGCCGTGCGAGAGTTCGGTCATGCTCCACCTTCTCCAAGGAGTCGTGATGAAACAGTTTTTCGGTTTACTCCTGTGTTTCCTTGGCGTGCAGCATCTTGAGGCTGTGGCGTCGCCTGACAATTCGCTCGCCTGGTACTTGCAACAGGCGGCGGAGCAAAATCCGGGTCTGAAATCCACATGGCATCAATGGCAGGCCGCGGTGGCCGGGGCGGAGGGGGCGGATGCTCTGCCCGATCCGGAGTTCTCCTACGATTACTTTATCGAAGAAGTTGAAACCCGGGTAGGACCCCAGGAACAGAAGTTCGGGGCCAGGCAGGCGTTCCCCTGGTTCGGCACGCTCGGGCTGCGGGAGCGGACCGCAGATGCCGGGGCGGAAGTTGCCCAAGCGAGGTTGGAGGCACGGAAGCTCGGCGTTTTCTTCGAGGTGAAAGAGGCCTTCTACGAGTCCTGGTACTTGAAACAGGCCCTGCAAATTGCCAGGGAAAACATCGAACTAGTCGAACATCTCGAGCAAGTCGCCCAGGCACGCGTGCGTGGCGGCGACGCTGCTTCGGGTGCCATCATGGCCCAGGTGGAATTGGGTAAGCTCGCTGACAGGGTGAATACGCTGGAAGCAATGCGTGGTCCGCTTGCCGCCCGATTGAATTCGTCCATCGGCCGACCCGCCGGGAGTGCGGTGTCCTGGCCCGTGGATCCGGTTTTTCACGAGCCGGTGTCATTGCGGCGAGAGGAGTTGACGGCGGCTCTCCGGGAAAACCCCATGCTGGCGATGATTGAAGCCAACCTTCGTAAGCACGAATTTCAGGAGGCGCTTGCCCGTAAGGAAAGGTTCCCGAATATCATGGTGGGCGTCGACTACATCAGCACTGGAGATGCGCTGAATCCAGGCACGATGGACAGCGGCAAGGATTCGCTCATCGCCAAGGTCGGACTGTCGTTACCTATTTGGTCTGGGAAAAACCGTGCACGGATCGAGGAGGCCGGAGCGCGTCGCGAGGCCGCAGTCTATGAATTGAGCGACAAGACGTATGCGCTGGAGGCGCAACTGAGCCAGGCCGCATTTACGTATGACGACGCAGCGCGCAAACTGGCCCTGTACCGGGATACGCTGATTCCGCAGGCAAGACAATCTCAGGAAACGGTTGAAGACGCCTATGCAGCGGGGAAGGCCGATTTCCTGAATCTGATCGATGCCGAAAGACTGCTGCTTGAATTCCAGCTCGAATTGGAACGTGCCCGCGCCAATCTTGAGATAGGGAAAGCTCGAATCGAAATGCTGACCGGGCAGGAGTGGGCAGAGGAGATCGCACGATGAAGAAAGTTGCCACCAAGACCGGGATCGCCGTTTTCGTCGCACTGGTTGTGGGTCTATTCGTCGGCCATCTCTTTGGCCGTGGAGGCGCCGGGGGACATACGGAAGCCAACGGGAGTGAATCGTCCGTCTGGAGCTGTTCCATGCATCCACAGATTCAACTGCCGGAACCGGGCCCATGCCCGCTCTGCGGGATGGATCTCATTCCGCTAACCGAAACGGACAGCGCCGGCCTCACCGACCGGCAGATCCGCCTTTCTCCGTACGCACAAAAACTGGCGGAGGTACAGGTTACACCCGTGGTTCGCCGGATCATGGCGCAGGAGGTCCGGATGGTCGGCAAGGTGGAATATGACGAGACCCGAGTGAAGACCATCACGGCTTGGGTTCCGGGGCGCTTAGACCGTCTTTATGTGGACTACACCGGCGTGTCTGTCACGGAGGGTGATCATCTTGTACATCTTTATAGTCCCGACTTGATCGCAGCCCAGGAGGAATTGATCCAGGTCGTGAAGACGTCAGCCCAGATGGGGGAAGGGGGCGTGGAAATTGTGAGGGAAAGAACGCGGGCCCTGGTGGAAACTTCCCGGGAAAAGCTGCGCCTGCTTGGGGTGACCGACGACCAGATCGAGGGAATCGAGGAGAAAGGCAAACCGGACACGCACCTGACCGTTTATTCGCCAATCAGCGGCATCGTGGTTCGGAAACAGGCGACGGAAGGCATGTACGTGAAGACGGGAACACCCATCTATGAAATCGCGGACCTCTCTATCGTGTGGGTAAAGCTGGATGCCTATGAATCCGATCTGCGCTGGCTGCACTACGGGCAGGAAGTACGCTTTGAGACCGAAGCGTATAGCGGCGAACCGTTTGCCGGCCGCATCGCCTTCATCGACCCCATACTCGATCCGCAGACAAGAACGGTGAAAGTGCGCGTCAATGTTCCCAACGCGGCCGGTCGGCTCAAGCCCGGGATGTTTGTGCGAGCAGTGGTCGAAGCCGCCACGATTGACGACGGGCGCGTTTATGCGCCCGAGCTGGCCGGCATGTATATCAGCCCCATGCATCCGGAGATTATAAAAAGCGGCCCGGGAACGTGTGATGTATGCGGAATGGATCTCGTCCCGATCGAAGAATACGGGTTTGCCACTGCCGAGACAGGAAGAGAAGCTCCGCTCGTCATTCCCGCATCCGCCCCCCTTCTTACCGGGAAACGGGCCGTAGTTTATTTGAAGGTAGACCACGAGGACGGCATCTATGAAGGGCGCGAAGTCATACTGGGTCCTCGCACAGGCGACCACTACATCGTGCTCGACGGGCTGAACGAAGGAGACCTCGTGGTCTACAACGGCGCATTCAAGATCGATAGCGCGATCCAGATCCTCGCCCGTCCCAGCATGATGAATCCGGTAGAGGAGAAAGTGGAGTCTCCGCCTCTTGTATCCCACGATTCACCCGATGCGTTTCGAACACAATTGACGGCGTTGTTCGCAGCCTATTTTGACCTCCAGGAAGCGCTTGCCCGCGACCGGCTGCACCCGGCCCATGATGCAGCGGCCGTATTGAAGGATGCAGTAGATCAGACGACGCCGGAAATTGTGCATGAGACCTGGAAGGAAGTGCTGCCTGCACTACAGCAGAGCATCGAGGACATTCACTCCGCCGGCGATTTTGTCGGCGCTAGAAAGGCGTTTGAAGTCCTTTCCAACGCCATGATCGCCATCACCAAGGCGGGGGGCTCAGACGCCGGCGGACCGATCTACGAGGTCTACTGCCCGATGGCATTCGACGACCAGGGAGCGTCCTGGTTGCAGCGAATGCCGGAAGTGTTCAACCCCTTTTTCGGCGCGGAGATGCTCCGCTGCGGGAAAGTCACGGAGACATATGAATTCTCCAGATAATCCCAATCCGCTTGACCGGAGCATACGGTTTTGCCTCGAAAACAAACTCATCGTTGTCCTGGTGATGGTGATGGTCACTGCTTGGGGCACCCTGGTTGCGCCCTTTGATTGGAAAATCGGGGGCCTGCCGCGCAACCCGGTGCCCGTGGACGCGATCCCGGACATTGGTGAGAACCAGCAGATTGTATTCACCAAGTGGATGGGCCGTTCCCCCCAGGACGTGGAAGACCAGATCGGATATCCGCTCACTGTTTCGCTGCTGGGTATCCCCAGCGTCAAAACCATCCGGAGTTACTCTATGTTCGGGTTCTCCACCATCTACGTCATTTTCAAAGACGACGTGGATTTCTACTGGTCGCGATCCCGTGTTCTGGAGAAACTCAATAGCTTGCCGGCAGGGACCCTGCCCGACGGGGTCGCGCCCGCACTGGGTCCCGATGCCACGGCCCTCGGGCAGATCTTCTGGTACACCCTGGAAGGACACGATGAGCAGGGTCAACCCACGGGCGGTTGGGATCTCCATGAATTGCGGAGCATCCAGGATTGGTACGTTCGCTATGCCTTGCAGGCCGCGGAAGGCGTGTCCGAGGTAGCCTCCGTGGGCGGTTTCGTTCGGGAGTACCAGGTCGACGTCGACCCCGATGCCATGCGGGCTCACGGCGTTTCCCTGGAGAACGTCTTCACCTCGGTCAAAATGTCCAATATTGACGTTGGAGCACGCAGCGTCGAGATCAACAGGGTGGAGTACTTCATCCGCGGCCTCGGTTTTATCAAGTCCGTCACAGACATCGAAAACAGCGTGGTGAAAGTCAACGACAACGTCCCCATCTATGTGAAGGACGTGGCCAAGGTCGTTCTGGGCCCCGCCTTGAGACGGGGGGCGCTCGACAAGCAGGGGGCCGAAGCGGTCGGCGGCGTTGTCGTGGTCCGATACGGAGAGAATCCCCTGGCCACGATTAAAAGTGTGAAACGAAAAATTGAGGAGATTCAGGGCGGCTTGCCGGAACGGGCCGTAATCGATTGGTCATTGGTTACCCGTGAGGAGGTGGCGGAGTTTGCGGCCGAGCAGGGTATTGATGCGTTCACCGGGATATCACTCAACCAGGAAGCATGGCTGAAATGGGTAAAGCAGACTCCTGGCACAGAACGCCCCGCCTGGGCACAGTACAGCAAGGTCACCGTCGTTCCATTCTACGACCGCACCGACCTGATCTACGAGACCTTGGGAACCCTCAACACCGCCATTTACCAGGAAATCCTGATTACGATCATCGTGGTCCTGGTCATGGTCCGCCATTTTTCCAGTTCGGTGCTGATCTCCGGGCTGCTGCCGCTGGCCGTACTCATGACTTTCATTGCCATGAGGCAATTCGGCGTAGACGCCAATATTGTCGCGCTGTCGGGCATCGCTATCGCCATCGGCACCATGGTGGACATGGCCGTGGTCGTCTGTGAAAACATCCTGCGAAGGCTTGAGGAGGCAGCAGGGAAGGGGGAGACATCTCTGGAAACGATCTACCGGGCCACGACGGAAGTGGGTGGAGCGGTTCTTACCGCGGTGGCTACGACCGTAGTCGGGTTTCTGCCGGTGTTCGCCATGGAGGCTGCCGAGGGCAAGCTCTTTAAACCACTGGCGTACACCAAAACCTTCGCTCTTCTTTCGTCGATCATCATCGCTCTCGCCGTGATTCCCGCGTTTGCCCATATCCTCTTCGACAGGAAATCCCGCGCCGGTCTTCTGCAAAAGATGATTTATGTCTGCGTGTTGGCTGCCGGCCTGTGGCTGTTGGGTCAAGCGCCATGGTTCGTGGGCACTATCGTCACTGCTGCTGGAGCCTGGAAGCTGCTGACTCCCCTGGTGCCGGCCAAAATCAATGATGTGTTGCAACAGGCAAGCCTGTGGATCGTGGTGGTGGCGGTTGCCTGCCTTCTCGCCGGGGATTGGTTACCGCTTGGACCAGAGAAGGGCCTGGCCCTGAACGCCGTTTTCATCGGGTGTATTCTGGGCGGGCTTTTGTTCGGCATCCACCTGTTTCAACGGGTCTACGTGCCGATCCTTCGCTGGGCTCTTGCTCACAAGGCGCTGTTCCTCTGCATTCCCGCGTCGTTGATCGTTTTCGGAGTCCTTGCCTGGCGGGGGTTCGGCAAGGAGTTCATGCCGCCGTTGGACGAGGGATCCTATCTTTTTATGCCCACCACGATGCCTCATGCATCCATCGGCGAGGCTCTGGACGTTCTGCAAAAGCAGGACATGGCTATTCAGACCGTCCCGGAGGTGGATTCAGTCGTGGGTAAATTGGGCCGTGCCGACAGCCCGCTCGACCCCGCGCCTATCTCGATGTTCGAGACGGTGATCAACTACAAACCGGAGTTTGACGTCGATAGAAACGGAAAACGGCTTCGATACAAGTTCAACCCTTCGCAAAACGACCAATTTCGGGACGAGGCCGGCACGCCCTTGCCTGCGCCGGACGGCAGACCGTACACGGTGCGCGGACGCTTCGAGCGGGACGATAACGGTGCGTTACTGCCGGACCCGCGTGGCGCACCCTTCCGCCTCTGGCGCCCCGAACTGGATCCCGCCCTCAACGAAGGGCGCGAACCCTGGATGGGGATTACCAGGCCCGACGACATTTGGAAGGAGATTCTGGAGGTCACGGTGATTCCCGGTACCACGTCGGCCCCGCGTCTCCAGCCGATTGCCGCTCGCATCGTCATGTTGCAGAGCGGGATGCGTGCCCCGATGGGCATCAAAATAAAGGGGCCGGACCTGGAGACCATCGAACGGGTCGGACTCGATCTCGAACGCTTGATCAAGCAAGTTCCTTCGGTCAATCCGCGGACGGTGGTGGCCGACCGCATCGTGGGCAAGCCCTACCTGGAGATCGACATCGATCGAAAGGCCATCGCACGGTACGGCATTCATATTCAGACGGTGCAGCAAGTCATCGAGGTGGCCATCGGCGGGATGACGTTGACCTCTACCGTAGAAGGTCGCGAACGGTTTCCGGTACGGGTTCGCTACCCGCGTGAATTACGCGACAGCATCGAAGCCATGGAGAAAATTTTCATTCCCACGCCGGCCGGCGCCCAGATCCCGTTAACCCAACTTGCGAAAATCAAGTACGTCCGCGGCCCCCAAGTCATCAAGAGCGAAGATACTTTTCTCGTGGGATTCGTTATTTTCGACAAGCAGCTGAGTGTGGCCGAAGTTGACGCGGTGGAAGATTGCCAGCGGTTTCTCAAGGAAAAGATATCGGCCGGCGAGTTCATCGTGCCCGACGGGGTGAGCTACACCTTTGCCGGAAGCTACGAAAATCAAATCCGGGCAGCCAAAAAGCTCGCCGTCGTGTTGCCCCTTGCGCTCTTTCTCATTTTTATCATCCTGTATTTGCAGTTTCGTTCCACACTCACCGCTCTCATGGTGTTCAGCGGGATCGTGGTGGCGTGGATGGGCGGGTTCCTGATGCTCTGGTGTTATGCCCAGCCCTGGTTTCTCGATGTCTCCATTCTCGGTACCAATATGCGGGACCTGTTCCAGATTCACCCCGTGAATCTGAGCGTGGCGGTCTGGGTAGGATTCCTGGCGCTATTCGGCATTGCCTCGGATAACGGAGTTATCGTCGCCACGCTTCTTAACCAGTTATTCGGAGAGCGGGAAGTGAACTCGATCGAAGAGGTAAGGGATCTGGTCGTAGAGGGGGCTCAGCGCCGGATCCGGCCTGCCCTGATGACCTCGGCGACCACGATCCTCGCCCTCCTGCCGGTTCTCAGCTCATCCGGCCGTGGCGCGGACATCATGATTCCCATGGCCATCCCCTCCTTCGGCGGCATGGCCGTGGCCTTGATCACGGTCTTCATCGTCCCCCTGTTGTACGGGGCGCACAGGGAGCGGCAATTCAAGTGCGCGATCGGCCGAGATGTAGCGGAAATCGCCAAGACTTCCGATCGGCGACGCACAAGCTCGACAGAGCCATAAAACAGCCCTGAGCAGCAGGCCTCCAACCATGAATCTGAACTACGAAACACACCAAACAGCGGAATGAAAATATCGGCCTGGCGGTTGCGCTCGCCATGTCATGAACTGCCCCATATGTAAAACCAGTCCGTTGACAGCGGTTGAACCGGAGCCGAAACTGCGAACGCTGCAGTGCTCGGGCTGCGGGGGCCACTGGCTGCAATCGGATCACTATTGGAGCTGGAAAAATTCGCGAGCGGCGGAAGAGATCACGGACGCGGATTCAGAGCAGGAGGAACTTCAACCTCAAGATACCGCGGAAGCCAAGGTCTGTATCGAATGCGCCAAGCTCATGTCGCGCTTCCGGGTCGGCAAGGGCATGGACTTCTACCTGGACCGGTGTGGAACATGCGGAGGGATTTGGTTCGATCGGAACGAGTGGAAGATTTTTAAAGGCCGAAACATTCACGACGAAATCCACAGAATTTTTGCCAGACCCTGGCAACGGGAAATTGTCCGGATCGACTATGAAAATCGCCTCAAGGAAACGATTGGCCCGGGAAATTTCGGGATTTGGCTTCGCTCAAGTTATGACTTGATCATGACCCGAATCGTGCCCTTATCCTGGTGTATCTAGAGAAAAAGAACGCGCAGCCATAAACGGGGATTCCGACCTGTAGGTTTGTAAGCGGACATTCGAGGGCGACTGATTTTCGGAATCTATCTCTTCGCAACGAAGTGTGCGCTGTGTCCGTGGTAGACATCGGCGGCCTCCATGAGCGTTTCGGAGAGGGTGGGGTGGGGATGCACTGTGAGCATCAGATCGGATACCGTCGCGCCCATTTCGATAGCCAGCGTCGCTTCGGCGATGAGGTCGCCTGCATTGACTCCGGTTACACCTACGCCAAGAATTCGCTCGGTATCTTTGTCCGCAATGATTTTCGTCACGCCGTCATTCCGCTCCAGGGTGGTCGCTCTCCCAGACGCGCCCCAGGGGAATTTTGAGACCTTGATGTTGAGCTTCTGTTCTTTCGCTTCCGTTTCGGTGATCCCGGTCCAGGCGATTTCGGGGTCCGTGAATACCACGGCGGGAATGGCCCTCTTGTCGAAGATCGTTTTCTTGCCCGCGATCGCCTCGACCGCCGCGATTCCTTCGTGGGTGGCCTTGTGAGCCAGCATGGGGTCTCCGGCGACGTCGCCGATAGCGAAGATCGTCGGTTCCGCGGTCCGGCGCTGGGGGTCGATCTCCACGAAACCGCGCTTGTTCACGACGACTTTCGTATTTTCAAGTCCCAGGTCTTCGGAATTGGGCCGGCGACCGACGGACACCAGCAAGCTGTCAAACACGTCGGAGGACTGCTCGCCGTTCTTGTCTTCAAAGGTGACCTTGATTCCCGATTTCTGCTCCTTGACCTCCACAACCTTGGTGTTCAGCAATATCTTTTCCGTGTCGTTGGCGATGCTTTTCGCCAGGTGGGTGACCAGGTCTCTGTCTGCGCCGGGAAGAAGCTGGGGCATCATCTCTACAACGGTGACCTTGGAACCGATGGCCGCGTACACCGAGGTCATTTCCAGGCCGATGTAACCGCCCCCAACCACCAGAAGACGTTTCGGAATCTCCCGCAACTCCAGCGCTCCGGTCGAATCCATAATCTTCTCGGACCCGATATCAAACAGGGGAATTGCCATGGGGCGGGATCCGCTGGCGAGGATTGCGAAGTCGAAATCGATTGTTTCGGTTGCACCATCCGTTTTCTCAACCGAGACCTGGTTTGCGCTGAGGAACCGTGCGCGACCCTGCACGCCCTTTACTTTTCGCAGGGACCGCATCTGCCCCAAACCACCTGTCAGCCGCGACACCACGCTCTCTTTCCATGCGCGGAGCTTTTCGAGATCGATCTGGGGTTTGGAGAACGTGACGCCGAAATGCTCCGCCTCCTTGGCCTCGTGCAGCACCTTGGCCGCGTGCAGGAGCGCTTTCGACGGGATGCATCCGCGATAGAGGCAGACGCCGCCGGGGTTCTCGTCGAGGTCGATGAGGGTCACCTCCATCCCGAGATCCGCGGCGTAGAATGCGGCCGGATATCCTCCGGGGCCGCCGCCGATGACTACAATTCGAGTTCTGTTCTGATTCGGACTCACACGTTTATCCTTCCATTGCAAGTAAGAGCGGCTCTTCGATGGCTTCGGCCAGCCATCGAAGGAAGCGAGCGGCGCTTGCTCCGTCGATAAGCCGATGATCGTAGGAGAGGGAAAGTGGCATCATCGATCGCGGTACGAACTCTCCGTTCTGCCACACTGGTTCGACCGTTGCGCGCCCCACACCCAGAATTGCAACTTCGGGGAAATTAACGATCGGAGTAAAGTGGGATCCGCCGATGCCGCCCAGGTTGCTGATGGTGAAGGTGCCTCCCTGCATTTCGGCCAGCACCAGTTTGCCATCCCGGGCCCGTCCGGCGATCTCACCCAGTTCCTTCGCCAGTTCGATAATGTTTTTTTCATCCACATCCCGCAGGACGGGTACCACCAGACCCTTTGTCGTGTCAACGGCGATGCCGATGTGGATGTATTTTTTGAAGACGATTTCTTTCGCTGCAATGTCGATACTGGCGTTGAACTCGGGAAACACTTTCAGCGCCGATGCCAAGATTTTCGCGAGGATGGCAGTAGGCGTCAGCTTTGCGCCCTCTTTCTCCGCGCGTTTCGTCCAGCGCTTTCGCAGCACTTCGAGATCTGTGATATCCGCCCTGTCATTCTGGGTGACATGCGGAATGTTCGTCCAGGATCGTGTCATGTGCTGAGCGGTGGCCTTACGGATACCGTTCATGGTGACCCGTTCCACCTCGCCCCATTCGCTGAAATCGGGCAGTGCTTCAGCGGCCGCCGGTAGGCCGCCGCCTGCGGTGGCGGTACCCTTTACGATTGCCTTCGTATGCTGCTTTACATCCTCGATCGTAATGCGGCTTCCGGGGCCGGTTCCCTGCACGTCGGCAATGTCGATACCTACTTCCCGGGCAAATTTACGGACCGAGGGGGCTGCCGCGACCGGTACTGTGCCTCCACCCGGATCGGGTGGAGAGACCAGGCCGGGGGGCGGCTCAGCCTCGACTGGCGCTGCCGCTTCCTCTTCGGGAAGCGGGGGAATCGGAGTTTCCACGGGAGCAGGTTCGGGCTGGGGTTCCGGGGCCGGCTCCTGCTGCACTGGGGCGGCGCCCACAATTTCCTCCACGGTGAGGATGATTTGCCCCACCGCGGCCTTTCCTCCCTCCGCCACGTGGATTTCCTTGATGGTTCCGGTCACGGAAGATGGCACCTCAACCGTGGCTTTCCCCGTCTCCATTTCCAAGACAGGCTGATCCTCTTCAATGCTGTCTCCCACGGACACCAGCACCGCGATGACATCGCCTTCATCAATATTCTCGCCCAGGGCGGGCAGTCTGAACTCAACATCCATCATGTCGTCCTCTCAGTCCCTCAGGAGGTGTGCGGATTTTGTTTTTCCGGATCGATTCCGAGATCCTTTATTGCAGCCGCCGGCACTTTCGCATCGAGCTTGCCGAGTCGCGCGAGGTTGTGGAGAGTCGCCAGGACAATGTAGCGCGCATCGACTTCAAAAAAGTCGCGCAACGATTCCCGGGTTTCACTGCGGCCAAAACCATCCGTGCCGAGCGAGTGCAGGGGTACCGGTAACCACCTCGAGATCGAATCGGGCAGTACTTTCATGTAGTCGGACGCGGCCACCAGAACATCCGTTTTCTTGCCGACCAGCTCCGAAACGTAGGGTATTCGCTGCTTTTTCTCTGGATTCAACATATTCCACCGGTCGCACGCGAGGGCATCACGGTATAATTCCTTGTAGCTGGTAACGGAAAATACATCGGCGAAAACCCCGTACTTTTCACCGAGGATCTCCTGCGCCTTGACTACTTCGTTCAGGATCGTGCCGCTGCCGAACAGCGTTGCGCGCGGCGCATCCTTTTTCGCTGACCCGGGCGAGAGTTTATAGGCGCCCTTCAGGATGCCTTCCTCCGCGCCGTCCGGCATCGGTGGATGCGCGTAATTTTCGTTCATGAGGGTAATGTAGAAAAACACGTCCTCGCCGTCCCCGTACATGCGGCGGATGCCGTCCTTGATGATTGCTGCGAGCTCGTAGGCGTAGGCTGGATCGTATGCCACCACGTTCGGAACCGTGTAGGCGTGCACGTGGCTATGACCGTCCTCATGCTGCAGACCCTCGCCGTTCAGGGTGGTTCGTCCCGCGGTGCCTCCGAGCAGGAATCCGCGTGCCCGCATGTCGCCCGCGGCCCAGATCAGGTCGCCGATCCGCTGAAAACCGAACATAGAATAGTAGATATAAAACGGAATCGTGCTTACACCGTGATTCGCGTATGCGGAGCCGGCGGCGATGAAGGACGACATGGATCCGGCTTCGGTTATGCCCTCCTCGAGAATCTGCCCGTCCTTTGCCTCCTTGTAATACAGAAGCTGGTTCTTATCGACCGGCTCGTAGAGCTGTCCCACGGAGGAATAGATGCCGACTTGTTTGAACAGGCCGTCCATGCCGAAGGTTCGCGCTTCATCCGGCACAATCGGTACAATCAGTTTCCCCAGCTCCTTGTCTTTCAGAAGCTTCGTCAGCATGCGTACGAACGCCATGGTCGTGGAGATTTCGTGGCCCTCGGTGCCATTCATAAACTCCGAAAATACGTCATCATGAGGAGGAGGCAGACTGATGAAGGTCGTCCTCCGCTGGGGGAGGGGACCGCCCAGGGCCTCCCGGCGCTCCCGGAGATAAATCATTTCGGGGGAGTCGTCCGA